>JAZDOF010000094.1:0-8170 GCA_043799015.1 Pseudomonadota bacterium
GCCCTCTATTAAGGGAAGACGCTCCCCGTTCGTTCGTGCCCTTTTGGTATTATCCAGTTTTGGTTAATTAATACAATAAATTGGAGTGATGAGGTTGGTCGGGGAACCATTCCGGACAGGAGGCCCCGCGCCTTCCGGCAACGGTGCGAAATCGGCTTCGGCGACGATACCATACAAGGTGTTCCATATAGTATGGAACGGATTCCCCGGCCGGCTTAGGCCATTGCGCACACAAGCAGGCAAGTCCCAATCGGTGTCCGTCGAAGCCATTACCCCCCTGTGATCCCCCCGTAAACGGCAATGCTGTCGACTTAGGGTTCCGGCCAATGAAAGGAGACAGTGGGGAGACCCCTTCGGGGTCGAAGACGGGGTTCGAAAGGCATCGTCGTCCACGGGTTGAAACCCGTGGCTACCTTTGGGCTGCCCCTTCAGGGCAGGTAATGCATGCGGCCGCGCACAGGCACCCCTCCTGGTCCCGAAGGGACCGACCAATGGTAGCCGTGGGCTTAAGCCCACGGAAGCCGGCACAAAAACGAAAACGGGGTTTGGGACCCCGAAGGGGTCCACCTATCATTCGCGTGGCTTAAACCAACAGCATTGGGGTCTATCCCCGCCTCTCCGGCACATCGTGTTACGATTATGCTCTTGCGGTAGGTCTTGAGACGGTCTTGAAAGCACTTAGGCAGAGCCGCCCGGTCCTTGGCTCGTCCTCCCAAAATCAGCCGTCTCACGAACCGGCTCGGAGGACTTTCCATTCAAGACGGAAGGCGCGGTGATTCTTTACGAGTAACCATTCACTTACGAGCGGGAAATTCCAGTCTCAACGCGGCGCAGGCTTTCCAGCCTGCGGATTTTCTTAGTGCGATCTCGGCAGGCAGGGAAGCCTGCCCCACAAGAGTGAATGGTTACCTTTACGACCGAATTATGGTGGACTTTTCAAGTTGGAGCTTCTTTTCGAATTCGTCCCGGAAAGCCTTCTCCGTCTTGCGCCAGTTGGGGCCGAAGTGCTTGCCGAACATCCCTCCCAGCTTCTGGAACAGGGATTTCCACGCGGTCTCGTAACTTAAGGCAAGAACATCTTCCAAGAAGGGTACTATCTGGTCGATTTCGTCCTTGGGAACGTAGGCCCTTGCTCCGAGCTCGATGGATTTCTTCAGGGCCTCCGGACTGAGGGCATGGGCCGTGAGCATTACCACCGGAAGGTTCTTGGTAACGGCAAAGGTAAGCAGTTCGAAGCCCCTGACTCCCATAATGTCCAGGATAACGAGGTCGTAGGTGTAGGACGAAAGGAGCTGTATCCCGCCCTCGTAGGTCTGGGCGGTATCCAGGTTGACGCCGTAATTTTCGAGTTCATCCCCGATTACGGCCAAAATATCCGGTTCGTCGTCGACTGCGAGGAGGCGTCGGCCTTTCAAGATTCCCTCTCCCATGCCGCCTTCTCCTTGAGTTTGATACACCATTTATATAGGACGTGAGCGCGTACTGTCAAGCTGATTCACGCGCGGCCGCCGACCGCGCTTTGACTTTTGGCGGCCTTTTTCGTAGATTCAATGTGATCGATGGGGGGCTTGCCTCACGTGTTAGGTCCGATGTAACCCGACCCACCAGGTGAAGATCCCAAATGAATGACGCAGAGAAGAGCAAAGCGGAACGCGTTCGGGAACCCCACGAAGAGTCGAAAATGACCGAGGAACTCTATCGTTCTCTACTGAATTCCTCGGCCGATGCCATTATCGTATACGACATGGACGGCAGGGTTCGGTACGTAAACCGGTCCTTCGAGCGGATGTTCGGTTGGTCTCTGGAGGAAGTGGAGGGCATCAGGATCCCCTACGTACCGGAGACCGACCGCGAACCGACCATGGCCATCATCGGCGACCTCATCCGAAACGGCACTCCGTGCAGCGGGTTTGAGACCCGTAGATACACCGCCGACGGAACGGTCCTACATGTGAGCATAAGCGCCTCAAGGTATCATGATCACGAGGGAAGGCCCGCCGGCATGCTTGCCATCCTCCGAGACATATCCGACATGAGGCGGGCTCAAGATGAGCTGCGGCGGAGCGAGGAAAACCACCGCGCCCTTTACGTAGAGTCCGAACGCCTGAGAAAGCATTACCTCACGCTTCTCGACGCGTCCCCCGAGCCTCTGGTGGTCTATGACGATAACGGGATCCCCTTATATATCAATCCGGCTTTTTCCAGAGTGTTCGGTTGGACTTTCGATGAGTTGAAAGGCAGGCGAATAGACTTCGTGCCTCCGGAAAACATCCCGGAAACGCGTGACATGATTGATACGGTGCTGAGAGGGGAGGCCTTTTCGGGCCGTGACAGCAGACGATATACAAAGTGCGGAGAGATTATCGACGTGAGCGTAAGCGGTGCCGTGTTCTTCGACGAAAACGACCGTCGGACCGGCAGCGTCGTTCATCTAAGGGACATCACGGAACGTAAACGCGCTCAGGCTAAACTGAAGGCCGAGCTTAACAAGTTTCAGGTCCTATATGATTTGGCCCTGGCCATGATAGCCGAGCGCAGCCTTGAGGAGATCATCTCTTTGGTGGTCGAGAAGTCCAGGGAGTTGCTCGGCGTCGACAAGGCTTACATAGCACTGCGGGACGAGACCCACAACGAGCTGGTCATGCATACTCTTTCAGGTACCGTGACGCGAGCGCTTCGGGAGACTCGCATCCCCTTCGGGGTGGGCCTTGGGGGCAAGGTGGCGGAAACGGGCATGCCCTGCATAGTGGAAGATTACGAACGCGACGTGGGGACGGTCTTCCAGGAAGTTGCCCGGGCTGAAAGCCTTCTGTCGGGTATGGCCGTCCCGGTGAAGACCGGCCCGACCAACCTCGGAGTACTCTACGCTTTCAATTCGTCCAAAACGGTGTTTTCAAGGTCCGACTTGGACACCCTTTCTTTGCTCGCAAACTTGGCCGCGGTGGAGATAACGGGGAAGCGAGCGGAAGCAAGGCTCAGGGAAAGGGAAGAAAGCTATAGAAAGCTCTACGAGGAATCCAAGCGCCGGGAAGAATTGTACGTATCACTGCTCAATTCCTCGGCCGACGCAATCGTGATCTACGATGTTGAAGGACGCACCCAATACGTCAATCCCGTTTTCACTCGCATTTTCGGATGGAGCATGGACGAAGTCTTGGGAAAGCAGGTCCCATTTCTTCCCGAAGGAGAGCGGGAAGCCACCATGTCGGTCATCTCCGACCTAATGAGAAACGGAAAACCGTGCAGCGCATTTGAAACGAAACGATATACCAAGGACGGACGCATCCTCGATGTCAGTATCAGCGCCTCGCGGACCCTGGACCATGAGGGGGTCCCTGTGGGCACGCTCGCCATACTCCGCAACATCAGCGATCGCAAGAAGGCCGAGGCTGAGATAAAAGAGAGTGAAGAGCGGTTCAGGACACTTGCGGAAACCGGACCGTTCGGGCTTGTGGTGATAGCCGCCGATGGGCGTACGGAGTACGTCAACCCCAAGTTCACGGAAATCACGGGGTACACGATCGAAGACCTTCCGGACACGGAAGCATGGTTCGGCAAGGTCTATCTCGACGATCGCAGCGGGGGACGGGCAAGGTCCGTGTGGTATGCGGAAAAGGTCGAGATCAGGCTCCGACATGGAATAGGTACCGAAGCCGCACCGAGGGTTTTCCGTGCGCGGTGCAAGGACGGCACCCAAAAAACCGTCAGTTTTCGCGCCGTGTTCCTGGCCGGCGGCCGACTCATCTCCACGTTCTTGGATGTTACGGCGGAAGTGGAGGCACAACGGGAGATTATCAGAGCCAAGAACGAATGGGAACGGACCTTTAACTCCGTGTCGGACCTGATACTAATACTCGATCGGAATCAAGCGGTGGTAAGGGCGAACAAGGCTTTGGCCGAGCGGCTCGGAGTATTACCGGAAGACCTCGTTGGAATGGATTGTCGAAAAGGCCCGGATAAAGAGAGAATTCCGGCCGTTTTTTCTACGGAGACCGGTATGTTGTCTCCAGGCGAGGAATACTGGGAAGAAGTGGTCGATGATGCCCTCGGCGCGGTATTCGACCTGCGCGTGTCTCCCTTGGTCGATGAAAAGGGCGAGCTGATAGGATCAGTAAACGTAGCCCGCGACATAACCGCGTTTAAGTCGATGGAAAGGGCCAGAAGACGGGCCGTGCATCATCTCTCCCATGAGCTGAAAACGCCTTTGGCGGTCATCAAATCCACCGTCAAGCACTTGGGAGGCAAAGACCTCTCCGCGGCCGACAGGGAGGAGCGGTTGGAGCGGGTCCGCCGGAACCTACAACGACTCACCGACATTCAGGAAATAGTGCAGGAGATAGCGGCACCGCGGCGCTATGAACCATGCCCATTTCCGATAGTTGCGACGGTCGACGAAATACTGGACGAAGTACGCAAGGCCGGCTCTCATCGAGAAGTAGCATTGATTTCGAGTATCGACGATTTTGAAGCGGATACCGTTGACCCCTATATTCTCCAGGAGTGCCTCGTCACTCTCCTGAAGAACGCGATAGAGAATACCCCGGACGAAGGAGAAGTGCGGATCCGAATGTCCAAAGGCCCTAAAGGGGTATTGTTGCAGGTTGAAGATGGGGGGGTCGGAATAAGCGCCTCGGATAGGGAGTTCGTTTTTAGGGCCTTCTATCACACTCAGACGACGTCGAGTTACTCAACCAGAAACCCTTACGACTTCAACGCGGGAGGGAAAGGGTTGGAGCTTATGCGTCTCAAGATACTATCCGAAGGCGGTGCCTTTCGGATCAACTTCGACGGTCGGCGCTGTCGGCATTTGCTCAATCGAGAGTATGAATGCCCGGGGCGCATATCTCTATGCAGGCATGTATCGGGACCGGAAGATTGCCGAAAGAGCGGAGGCACCGTGTTCTCGGTGCTGTTTTGCGGCCCCACGGAAAAGACTCGTAGGACGGGCCCGGGTGATGCGTAGGAATATGAAGGCCGGATTTGGGGAGGGGATGGGCGATGGAATAGGCTGGGTTCTCCAAAAAATGTGATGACTTTTTTCAATGTGTTGAGATGGATCAATACTATGTTGATCATCTTCGGGGAAGATTGAAGAAGTGAATGATCATTCTTTATTGAACGTTGACTCTTCTTGTTCCAACAACTCGTCTTCGAGATGGTGAATCATGTCCCTGAGACTCTTGATAGGTAGTTTCTTGTACGTCGATTCGCCTCTACGTCGGACACTGATCACTATGACGGCTTGGAGATGTTCTTGAATTGAATAGATGATGCGGTATTTTCTGTCTTCGGAGTAGACTCTGAAGACATCTTGATAGCCTTCTATGTGTTCGTAAACATCAGGTCGAGGGTTCGTCCGCAACTCCTTGGATGTGTCGACGAGGGACTGTTGAAGCGCTTTCGTAGGAAGCTTCCTGATATCCCGCTGGGCATAGGGAAGGATATGCAACGTGTACGGCATCAGAAGTCGAGGCCCAGTTCCTTCGCAAAGTCCTTCATGGTCTTGATGCCTCCCGGATTCCTCAGAGCGTCCTCAAGAGACTCGGCCGCAGCGCAATAATCCATGTAGTCTTCCCACGCCTCCTCGTCATCAGGGGAGGGGATCGGGATTTCAGGCTCTTCCGGTATAGGCTCCGGCATGTGTGACATGACGTAGCTCCTTTCTCCAGGAAAAGAATACCACAAGATAGGTCATGTGTCCGCAGCGAAAAGGCTTCGTTCGACATCTTGGGTTTGAACCCTTGCGTACTGCTGACTCGAGTGCTTGGGGAAGGGCCTCAATGGGAAATTGGCCCCGCGGGCCGCTTTCCCATTCTTGTCGAACCATGTGTACTTCACGGACTTGGCGGTTTTGGTCCCATCATCCCATGAAGCGATTCCCAAACGGATTTCGCAGTCAAGGTCGTTTCCAGCCGGCTCGCTGGTGCCGGCAGCATCCGTAACCTCCTTGTCGTGTGATTTAGTGACTGACAAGACAGTGACACCAGACTCCGCAGACAGTGTCAAATCCATATTGAACCACGGCGCGGCCTCCGAAGTCGGAGGAGACCCCATGGCTACCTTTTCGTGGAAATAAATCGGTCTTCCTACCGTACGGTCATATGCCGCGCCTTTCACCTCGCCGCCTGCCTCTTTAACAAGCTGATATCCCGTTCACAATCCTCCACTCGGTTCCGGCACGCTTATAGCATTACTCTCCATCGGAAAGTCCCTTTCGCCTGCCTCTAACGGAAGGCCCGGGGCTCAGCGCGGCGAGGAACCTCATTCCTCGCGGCAATCCAGGAGGTTTTGGAAAATGAATTCAGGCGACAACGCGTGGGTGCTGGTGTCATCCGCGTTGGTTCTCTTGATGACGCCGGGTCTTGCCATGTTTTACGGCGGGATGACGCGTTCCAAAAACGTATTGTCCACGATGATGCATAGTTTCGTTCTTATGTGTGTAGCCTCGGTGATATGGGTGCTATGGGGTTTTTCGTTGGCGTTCGCTCCCGATGCAATGTGGGGGCTTATCGGCGGAGGCAAGTACTTGGGTCTCAAGGGGATCGACGGATCCCTATGGCCTGCATCGAGCATTCCTGTTGCTACGTTTGTTATGTTTCAGTGCGGCTTTGCGGTCCTAACCCCGGCGCTTATCTCCGGGGCTTTTGCCGAGAGAATGGATTTCGGGGCCTTTCTCATTTTCACGGCCGCATGGGCTACGCTCGTCTATGCCCCGATTTGCCATTGGGTTTGGGGACCCGGCGGCCTGCTGCTTCAGATGGGAGCCCTGGATTTCGCGGGAGGCACGGTGGTACACATCAACGCGGGTATGGCCGGCCTGGCATGTGCGTTGGTGATTGGGCCCCGTCGGGACTATCCCAAGAGGGCCATGTTGCCGCACAACCTTCCCTTAACGCTCTTGGGCGCGGGAATCCTATGGATAGGATGGTTCGGGTTCAACGCCGGCAGTGCTCTCAAGGCCAATGAAAGCGCGGGCATGGCTTTTCTCACCACCCATGTGGCCACTGCCTCGGCGGGAGTATCATGGGTCCTTTTGGAATGGTTCGCAACCAGTAAGCCTACCTCATTGGGCTTGGCATCAGGTGCGCTGGCCGGCCTGGTGGCCATCACCCCCGCGGCGGGATTTGTAGGGCCTGCCGCTGCGTTGCTCATCGGAGGAGTGGCCGGGTTCTTGTGTTACCTGGGTGTACTTGCGAAATACCGATTTGGATACGACGACTCTTTTGACGTATTCGGCATACACGGGATAGGAGGGGCTTGGGGCGCCCTGGCAACGGGGCTGTTCGCCTCCAGGGCCTTCGGAGGTACCGACGGGTTTCTGTACGGTAATACGGACCAGTTGGTAGTACAGCTTATCGCCATATCGGTCACCGCTGTCTACTCTTTTGCCGCAACTTACCTAATCCTCAGAATACTGAATGCCGTCGTGTACTTGAGGGTGAGTGAAGAAGAGGAAGAAATGGGTGTGGACATGGCAATTCACGGTGAAAGCGGTTATAACGGCCTATGATATCATTGCGACTTCTCCGATGCAAAGGCGATGGCGGTTGACTTAAGAAAACTATAGAGTCACACGTTGAGAATTGCGGGAACCCTGAACGGTTGAGTGAATCGAAACAAACATCTGTAGGGGCGGGGTTTATCCCCGCCCGCCGTCGGCGTACAGGGAACGGGCGGGGATAAACCCCGCCCCTACGTTACCTTGGTTCCGCCGGGCCGGCTTTGCCGCAAAACCCAAGGAGCGTCACTATAGCCTTTGATTTCTTTGTGCCTTTGTGTCTTGGTGGTTAATTCTTCATCCATCGTGGCGAACGCTTACGCAGAACTTTTGTTCCTTTATTCAACGGCAACGCCGGCCGCTCCCCGGGTCAACGGCCTACCCGCAGCTCTCTTCGACCGGGTTCTATAAGTCCCAGTCTCGCGGCATAACGGGTCAGTTCAACCGTATTGGTCAGTTCCAGGACCTTCATGATCTCGTTCCGATGGCCTTCAACCGTTCTGGGGCTTATGGACAGTTTGGACCCGACGGCCTTGTAGGATAGTCCCAAAACCAACAGATGCATAACCTCCCGTTGACGACGGGTAAGTGTGTCATACTGAATGCGGTCCCGTCGCGAATTAGGCTCGAGTATTCCTTTCAGCCGAAGCGCCGTGTCGCGCGATACGGGCC
>JAZDOF010000107.1:0-5148 GCA_043799015.1 Pseudomonadota bacterium
CTTCAGGCGGTGGATACCCAGTGGAAGGACCACCTGCTGAGCATGGACCATCTCAAGGAAGGTATCGGGCTGAGGGGTTACGGTCAGCGTGACCCTCTCAAGGAATATCAGAAAGAAGGCTACGATATGTTCCTTGATATGAGCGGCCGGATCAAGGAAGACACGGTGAGAAGCCTGTTCCTGGTCCGGATAGCCGACGAGCGTGAGTTGGAAGGTCTCGCCGCTTCCCGCGATCAGGAAATGCAGCTCGTACACGGAGGTATGACCGACTCTGAGACCAAACGCACCCCCATCAAGCGCAAGAAGGAAAAGATCGGCCGCAATGCCCCATGCCCCTGCGGCTCAGGGCGAAAGTACAAGAAGTGCTGCGGCCAAGCGGCATAGGCATGGGTATGTTGCGGATGATTCATGTAAGCGGGTAGGGAAGGGGGGCTCAAGTCGAGCTCCCCGAGATGATGGCTTCGATTTGATCGGTAAGGTCCACGCCCTCGAGACGGAGTCGCCCCGAGGCAAAGACCAGCCGGTCCCGTATCTCGATGTTGCCGCGTGCGATTTCCATGATCGCTCCGCTTAGCAACGGCAATTCCCGGACTTCCCCCACTTCCCTTATACGTCTGAACAGTGGATGCCTTTCTCGGACCTCCCGTGGGGCATCCAACGAGATGTCCGTATCCCAACGGCTCCAGAGATGGTCCCACTCCGGCCCCCGAATGGGGAACCGACAGTAAGAGATCACCGGGCCACGGTCCAGGACTTTGGTCACAAGGTGTATCATTATGCCTTGTTCCTGGGACCGTTCTTCGATTAGTCTATGGATGCACTCCTGCCAAGTTCCACGGGGCCCCCACGGCAACGCCGGATGGATGTTTACGAGGTTGAGTGCGTCCAACTCCGGGCGACCGATGATGAGCATGTATCCGGCCATGACGCAGATATCCGCGGGTTCTTCGGAAACGACTCTTACCACTTCCGATCCGAACAGATCCCGCCACCTTTCAAGGTCAGGCGATGCGTCGGCAGCCGATAGACTCTCCGCCAAGCCATTTTTTCGGAGCTCGGGCATGAAGCGCACATGGGATCGGGTCTTTACGGGGATGCCAAGTTGCTCGGCCAACTCAAGAAACATTTTACGTTGCCGAGCTTCCTCGTTATCCGGACCGTCTCCGAGTTCCCTGTGACAGAAGATCCAATCGATTTCGGCGGGGGACCCGGTTCTCTTAATATCGTCGTACACGGTCCGGAGGAGATTGCGCGCGGCTTCATCTCTGCCGGTGGAAAGCCAGCCGATTCTTAATCCCATGCCGTCTCCCTATACCAATGAGCGTTCAAGCCGATAAACCCAAAGCTTCCCTTCACCCTCGCCTAAACGTGGAAGGACCTCTTGTCACCCGTTGAGAATTGCGGGAACCCTGAACGGTTGAGTAAATCGAAGCAAACATCCGTAGCGACTGTGTTTATCCCCGCCCGTTCCCTGGATGCCGACGGCGGGCGGGGATAAACCCCGCCCCTACGTTACCTTGGTTCCGCCGGGCCGGATTTACCGCAAATTTCAAGGAGCGTCACTATATCTAATTGTGGGCCTAAATGGTATTAGAGCCGGCGACACGCAATAAAAAAGCTCGGATAACTCACCCGAGCTTCGTCGAGGCGGACTGGGATCAGCGTTCACCGGCGCTCTATAAGCCGATATTCCATCAATGGGTGCAAAGGTTGCGATGGGACCCAAAAAGAGGGTCACTTGGGCGGAATGGTCTTTACACGGACGGTGAACTCCGCGCCTTGATTCGAATTGCACAGAAATAGTCCCCCGCCCATGGCCTCCGCAAGAGACTGGGCGCCGGCCAGGCCGAGACCGTGGCCTCGTACGGGAAATCCTTCAACGGGAATGCATTGAAAATACTGTTGAAAGACCTGGGCGTGGTAGGCCTCGGGAATTCCTGGGCCGTCGTCTTTCACGGATATGGTAATGGTCTCCGGGTCTGTGGAACATCTCAGAAAGACGTTTTTTTGCTTGTACTTGAACGCGTTGGACAGAAGGTTGGTAAGAATGAGGCTCATTTTGACTTCATCGGCATATATGGTTTTCTGGAAAATGTCTTCTTCCACGTCCAGATGAACGCCGCCGTGCTGCAAAACGTCCTTTAGTTCGGCCAAGTCTGTTGTTTGCACCAGGGATTCCGCCACTTGCGGGTCTACCAAGTCGAAAATCTCGACGAGCGCAGTCTTCAGAATGGCAGCCAGAGTGCATTTGCCTATGTTGAGTATACCCGCAGCGGCCATATCAACTTCAAGCATGCTGTTCGCCAGGCATTTTATCCTGAGAGCGCTTCGGAGAATACGCCTAATGACCTTTTCCTGGCTTGCGGTCAAGGCCCCGTATCGGGCCTGCTTTTCCAGGAGAGATCGCGCCCCGGATTCGATGATGTTGACGGGATTCTTGAGGTCATGGACTAGGTGGGCGGTTTGGATGTTCTTAATGGCCACGGGTAACCCCTGAACGGTACCTGCCTTAAATCGGCGGGGTCAGTCTTCGATGATTATGGATTCGGTTACTACAAGCTGCTTTTCGAATCGTTCCCAGAATTCCTCTTCCGATTGTCTCCACTGAGACCCGAAACGCTTCCCGAAGGACCCGCCCAGCTTCTTTAGGACGGATTTCCACGCGGATTCATAGCTAAGGGTCAATACGTCTTCGAGAAAGGGTGCCAACTGACCAAGCTGGTCCTTGGGCACATAGGCCCTTGCCCCAAGTTCAATTGAATGCCTGAGAGTCGCGGGGCTCAGAGCGTGAGCGGTGAGCATTACCGCGGGGATCCCTCGTTCGACGGCGATGGGAAGCAGGTCGAGTCCTCGCACTCCCATAATATCCAGCACGATGAGATCATACTCGGAGGAGGACATCTTTTGGACTGCCGCTTCGTATGATCGGGCCGTATCCAACTCTACCTGGAACTCTTCGAGCTCTTCTCGCAGAATGTCCAGAATGTCCGGCTCATCATCCACGGCAAGAATGCGTTTCCCGGATAGCTGGTCGTGCTCCATTACTTGATCTCCCACTCGGGTTATAGTATGAATACCGACCGGCTGTCAAGCAGCGTGCAGCCTCGACAACGTTCCGTCCGGGTCGTTTACGGCGACTCCCGGTCCCTCCATGCAGGCAGCATCCCGAATCCATCGGCCGCCTTAACGGCTTTGATCACGGACCGCTTCAATAGTTCAGCGGCAATTAGACCGACTCGATTGGGATCGGCCTCGACTTCGCCCACTCCGATCACCACCGTTACGTCGCCGTCGATATGCGAATGTACGGGTCTTATCACCTCACCGAGTCCCAAAGTAGCCTGGGACGCGATCCACGACGCCGTTATCTTGCTTAGTCGGGCATTGGCGGCCACGACCGCCAGAGTGGTGTTTTCGGCGGAAACGGACCGGGAAACGGCCCTACCTGTGGCGAGTAGGTACGCCGCATCCGCTGGTCGGAACGAATCGGGGGCCTCACGTGCCCCGGCCATGATCCTTCCATCCGGATCCCATACGTCGCCGTACGCATTGACTACGACCAGAGCCCCGACGACAAGATCGCCGAAGACGGCGCTCGCCGAGCCCGCACCGCCCTTCATGCCCCGTTCGATGCCGAAGAGCTTGCCGACAGTGGCCCCTGTGCCTGCACCTACGGTCCCCTGATCTATGGGGCCTTGCCGGGCCAGGCGTACCGCAAGCCGTCCCATCTCTTGATCGGGTCGCACCGATCCATCTCCGAAGCTCAGGTCGAAGATGACGGCGGAAGGCACTATGGGGATGCGCCGGTTGACAACGGGGATTCCTATGCCGAGCTCTTCCAGAGCCCTCATAACCCCTCCGGCCGCGTCCAGTCCGTAAGCGCTGCCGCCTGAAAAGCACACCGCATGGATCCTATCCACAATATGGAGCGGGTTCAAAGAATCGAATTGCCGGGTCGAGGACGCGTTTCCCCCTATATAGGCTCCGCCGACGGCGCCCGTTTCGGGTGGGAGGATCACGGTAACTCCGGTCATTGCCTGAACGTCGGAAGCATGGCCGACCAGTACGCCGGGCACGTCGGTTATGTCGTCATGGGGACCGGAAACCATAGGTATCATGTGACCGCCGGGCCTCTATCCGGAGAGCGGCACGGTGCCGGCCGAGGCGGCGGCCCCATCGTTAAATTGAAGGTGATAAAGACGCGCGAATTCCGTGTCCGAAGCGAGCAGTTCATCGTGACGGCCCGACTCGACGACGCGACCCTGAGCCAGGACGTAAACCCGGTCTACGTTCCGGATGGTGGAAAGTCGGTGGGCAACCACCAGAGTGGTCCGTCCTTTCATGAGCTCTTCAAGGGCCTTTTGAACCGCCTGCTCCGAATCGGAATCAAGGTTCGAGGTCGCTTCATCCAGTATCATGATCGGGGGGTCCTTGAGAATGGCCCTGGCAATGGCGACTCGTTGGCGTTCACCACCCGAGAGCTTGATGCCGTCTTCACCGATGACCGTGTCGTATCCCTGCGGAAGGGCCATGACGAAGTTGTGGGCTTGGGCCGCGGCGGCCGCTTCCATGACGCGCTCCAACGGGAGGTCCGGCCGGCCGTAGGCTATATTGTTGCGTACGGTATCATCGAAAAGTATTGTTTGCTGAGTAACTATCCCTATGTTTTGTCTGAGCGACTTTTGGGTGATGTCGCGCACATCCGTTCCGTCGATCGTTATGCCGCCCCCCGTGACATCGTAGAAGCGGGGTAGAAGGTCAAGAAGCGAGCTCTTGCCGGCTCCGCTCTCTCCTACCACGGCGATGGCCTCGCCCGCCGAGGCTTCAAGGGTGACCGAACGGAGAACCGGCTCATCGTCGTACGCGAAATCCACTTCCTTGTACGCTATGTTGCCCTTTACGCGATCAAGTGTCACTGCACCATCCCTGTCAGACACACCCGACGGAGTATCCAACATGCCGAAGATGCGTTCGCCGGCGCTTATGCCCTCTTGGATGGTGATGTTGATCTCGTTGATCCGCTTGATGGGTTCATACAGCATAAGAAGCGCGGCCATGAAGGAAAAGAACGTCCCCTGAGTCGATTGGCCGGTAATTACCTGATGCCCCCCGTAGGCAACGATGACGCACACTCCGAAACCGCCCAAA
>JAZDOF010000115.1:0-4658 GCA_043799015.1 Pseudomonadota bacterium
GCCCGTGAAATCCACGACGGTCGTCTCATCCCGGTCTACGGTCCGGTCAGCCAGGTTGCCCATGAAAACGGGAGCCAGGTTATGGACCACTATGGTGAAATTTTCGGTCTGCGTCGTGCCGTTCCCGTACGTCGCACGCAACACCCCGGTATGAAACCCGTCGTCCCCGTACGTGAGACGAAAGACCGTGTCCCTCCCGAGATCGGTCCACGCTCCGTCGTCCACAACATACTCATAGGTGGTCGTCTCCGCGGGCCCGCCGATAAACAAGCCCGTGAAGTCTATGGTCGCGGTCCCGCCCTCGTTTATGGTCAGGTCCAGGTTACGGGCCGTAATGGTGAAGACGTCGGAGTATCCTACTCCGCCGTTCTCGTCCACGGCACGCACGGCCGCATCGTAGACCCCCGCGTCCGTGAATGTCAAAGAAAAGCTCGTGCTCATCAGCAATGAAGAGTCCGTGGGCCGGCGGCACTTTTAACATTCCCCCTTCGAGGGTTGCGTCCCCGGCCGGAGCCCTATAGTGAAAGAGCCGGTATTTCAAGCTGATATGCAGAAGGCTGCATAATGCCGTGAGAATACGGATTCGCACAGCACACGGTGCGAACTATCCTTACCGGCTTTGATTTGTGGTGTCGTCATGGAGTCATTCTCGTGCCCCATGGGTCTTCAGGAGGTTTACGACGGGTGTATGGCCTCTGGTGGAGGCCATGCCCAGCGCGGTGGAGCCGTCATTGGTTTTTGCATTAACATCGGCCCCCTTCTCTATGAGCAGCTTGACAACATCTAGGTTACCGAACCGGGCCGCACCACCCATGAGGGCTGTCCGGCCTCTATCGTTCTTTGCGTTAATATCGGCCCCGTTTTCGATGAACAGCTTGACAATATCGGGGTCGCCGCTCGATGCGGCAATCATAAGCACCGTACTCCCCGCCACATCCCTTGCACTGATGTCGGCCCCCTTCTCGATGAGCAGTTTGACGATCGCGATGTAGCGGTGCCACGCGGCAAACGTAAGCACCGTCCACCCCGACTCATCCCTTGCATTGACATCGGCTCTTTTTTCGATGAGCAGTTTGACGATCGCGATGTTACCCCCCTCCGCCGCAGACATAAGGGCCGTGTATTCAAAATTGCTCTTTGCATTGACGTCGGCCCCGTTTTCGATGAGCTGTTTGACTATCTCGATGTTACCGCCTTTCGCAGCAAACATTAGGGCTGTATCTCCATAATAATGGAATTTTGCACTGACGTCGGCCCCGTTTTCGATGAGCTGTTTGACTATCACGATGTTACTGCCTTTCGCAGCAGACATCAGGGCCGTATCTCCAATGGTTTCAGGATTGACGTCGGCCCCGTTTTCGATGAGCTGTTTGACGATGTCCAAGTTGCCGCTCCTAATGGCGGACATAAGCATCGTCGGACCGTCCTTGATCTTGGCATTCACATCTTGAATCCCATTTGCCACAAGCTGTTTCTCGTTCAAAAAACAAAGTTGACGCGCCGTTAGAAATACTTCTCCGCTCTTAACAGAACCGCTTGTTCCGCCGACGGCGGGCTTCCCTCAAGTGCCTGCCGGCGACACATTTCGTCATAAATGGGTACCAGCTCCGCCGTCATTTGCGCAAGCTCGCCGACTTCCACCCCCATCCTGGCGTAGAATTCAAAACCCAGTTCGCTGCAGACCTCTTGCAGTGCCCCTATGATCGCACGCAGTTCCCATCTGCTTAAGCGCACGGACACGTAATCAAAGTCGGACGCCACCATGTGGTCCCTAACGGGATTACCGGCAAGGAGAATCTGCTTCACCTTATCACGCTCCGCCCCCATTTTGGTGGAGAAGTCCTTGACACGATATCCGAGACAGACCTCATTGAGGGCCTTGCCTATGTTTGCGAATCCCCCCCATGACAGGGTCAACACCACACTATCGGCTTCAAGCGCCTTGAGATGCCCAGATATCTTCATCGTCTCGTCCCGTCCGGTCATTAAATCCCAGGCCTTCATGTCATCGAAGTATCCCCTTGTCACCTTCGGATTCGGATCCGGCCTATACGCCGTACCTCCATCCACATCGTTGGGGTCGTAAATAACTATGGTGTTTTGGGATTCGCTCCAAAACTTTATGCGTCCGTACGGGCAGCGATAAGCGTCGTCGGGATGGGACAAGGTTTCCTGAATGATTCTCTGAAACTCCTCACGTGAAATGGGGTAACCTTTTTCATCTCGGTATTCACCTTGTGGCTCCACATGCTTCTCCTAGGCGTCTCCGTTTGCAATTTTCCATGCCCGGTCCGGGTCTTGGGCGGCCGGCTCCGCCGGTTCCTCTACCCGACGGCGCTTTGCAGCATCGTCTCCCGCCTTCTCGGCATCGTCGACTACCTCATCTTCAGGTTGACCGAGGTCCTCGAGGGGTTTCCGAGGGTTCCGAATGTATTCCAATACCTTCCGCATGTGGGGATCAGGTTCCAGGGCCTCTTCCTATGGGGTCGGAATCCCCGGCTGCGCGGTATAGTGAATTCTCTACTTCCCGCCACAGGCGGGCGACCCACGTCTCACGGGCGACCCGCCTCTTACAGTCGGCCCACCTCTCACGGGCTTCCTCGGCGGCCCGCATCCTACCGGCGGCCTCGGCCTTGGCGGCCGCGGCGGCCCACATCTGACCGTCGGCCTCGGCCTTGGCGGCCTGGGCGTACTCGGCCTCGGCGGCCTTGGCGTACTTGGCCTTTGACCGAGCGTACTCCGGGCCCCCCTGCCGGGCCTCGAGCATTACGGCAATCCCGCTCGCCAAGTATTTGATATCCGCGTCTGATCGCTCGAACTCCTTGTCGGTCGCGAACCCGTATGCCTCCAACAGAGACCGGGTCCGTAAGCCCAGAGTAACAAGGGCGATCTCCTGGGGATCCTTGTGATCGACCAGATAGTTCCATTCCTTCAATGCCTGTTCCGGGTCGTATCCTTTCGCCGTCAAGGAGTCAAGAAAGATCTGTTGGAACGGACTGGGCTTCGCTGCTGCGTCCTTGATCGTTTCGTCCGGATCCCGGGGTATTTTCCGGTCTTCGTCTTCACAGACATCGAAGGCCTTTTCCAGATAGATGCCGACCTCCTCGTCGGACGCGTCCGCGGGGAGGAACGTTTCTTGATACCAAATCGGTACGTACCCCCTACGCGGTATCCGACTCTTAAACGGTATGAATCCAAGCCGGCTGCCGTCAAGACAAACGTCACAACATAAGGCGTTCTTAAGCCCCGAATAAGCCCCGAGCCCTACCGCCTTCATTGCGGGCCTGTAGGCTCCGCGCCGCACGCGCATCTTCGAATGTGCCAGAGCTTCTCTCACGGCACTGCCTTTTCGTGAGGCAGGCTCGTCCTCTTCAATCACAATGACCGGGGGCGTCGCATCAATACAAGTAAGGGTATTTCTCCACCGGACCTCGGACAAAGGCATGACACAGATTTTTTTCTCTCTCTTGTATACCGCCACATTTTTAATAGTGTCGTCATAATCCTCATCCTCATCCTCACTCTGACTTTCCATCATCCATATTTCACCACCTCCCGCAAAGCTTTCCATTGCTCCTCCGTAGATCGGGGCGGAAGGCGGCCATTTGCTCAAGGCATATCGGAATTGGTCCAAGGCACCGGCACCGGCGGATGTCTCGTCATCCTCGTCTACGAATACCTCCTCAACTCTGAAGAGGTAGTCCTGTTCCGCCGCCGGAGGTGTCCCCTCAAGCGCCCGCTGCCGCTGCACCAGATCATAAATAGCGTCCAGATCCTCTATCATTCGCTTAATTTCGCAGCGTTCGGCCCTCATCCGAATGGGAAAATCGAAGCCCAGCTCCCGGCAGACCTCCTGCTGTGCCCCTATGATTGCACGAAGTTCCCATCCGGATAGGCGCACGGATACGCCCCCAAATCCGGACTTCTTCATCCGGCGGTAAACCGGCGCAATGTAATCAACCAGTATCGGTCGTACCTTATCATACTCCGCTCCCATTTTGGTCGCGAATTCCTTAACGCTAATTCCGTGACAAACCTCATAGAGGGCGTTACCCATGTTTCCCAATTCGTCCAGAGACAAAGTCAGCACAATGCGATCAGCTTCAAGCAGCTTGAGTTCCATTGCTCCCCCGTAGATCGGGGCGGAAGGCGGCCATTTGCAGGCATGTCGGAATTGGTCCAAGGCACCGGCACCGGCGGATGTCCCGCCATCCCCGCCTACGACTACCTCCTCAACTCTGAAGAGGTAGTCCTGTTCCGCCGCCGGAGGTGTCTCCTCAAGCGCCCGCTGCCGCTGCATTTGGTCATAGATGGCGCCCAGCTCCTCTATCATTTGGTGAATTTCGCTGCGTTTGACTCCCATCCTCGTGGAAAAGTCGAAGCCCAGCCCCCGGCAGACCTCCTGCAACGCCCCGATGATTGCACGCAGTTCCCATCCGGATAGCCGCACGGACACGCGCTGAAATCCGAACTCGTCCATCCGGTCGCGAACGGGGTTAATGTAATGACGCAGTATCGGCCGTACCTTGTCCTCCTTCGCTCCCATTTTAGTCACGAAATCCTTAACGTAAAATCCGCTGCAGACCTGACCGAGAGCGTTGCCCATGTTTCCCAATTCGTCCAGAGACAAAGTCAGCACAATGCGATCAGCTTCAAGC
>JAZDOF010000203.1:0-3491 GCA_043799015.1 Pseudomonadota bacterium
GATGTACGCGCAACCCTGTATATGGCTGCAGTCACCGCCACAAGGTCCAACGTAGTCATTAAGACCTTCTATGAACGCCTCCTTGAGGGTGGAAAACCTTTCAAGGTTGCAATCACGGCTTGCATGCGCAAGATGATTGTCATCCTAAACGCCATGATGAAGAAAAAAGAGCCTTTCCAGGTAGTTTTTTCTTGACAAGAAACACAGTCGCTGCCGGGCGTTGATGGTGATACATGAAGACCCCGACATTGATCATATATCATCGCCGTCTTCCGCATTGGCGCATGGCAGGCTCCGTGTATTTTGTGACATGGAGACTGAACAGTTGGCAGCCTATTCTCGAGCCGGAAGAGAGAACCGTTGTAGCAGACGCCGTCAAGTATTTCGCGGAAGAGCGATACGAACTGCTCGCTTACGTGGTCATGGATAACCATGTACATGTGTTGGTCGCTCCGAGGGAAGAGTATCCCCTGCACAAGATCGTTCATACGTGGAAATCGTTCACGGCAAAACGCCTGCAAGAAGATCGCCCGAGGAGTGGGTCGATTTGGCAAAAGGAGTACTTTGATCGGATTGTACGAGACGAAGCCGAACTGATGGAGAAGGCTTCCTATATACTCGGAAATCCCTTGAAACGATGGACCGATGCGGAGGAATATCCTTGGGTGTGGTGTGGAGAGTACAGTAGCGACCCGACATCCCCATCCGGTAGCGACCCGTCCCGCGTTCTGCGCGGGATGCCGGGCGATGGTAGCGACCCGAAGAGTACCGGCACGGAGGCCGGCGCTACCGGAAGAACCCTTTTTCTCGTATTCAACCATACCGTCACCAAAGTACAACGTGCCGATGCCCGTACCTCGCTCGGCGTGGACCGCATCGTCACATTACCTGCCCCGTTGCAGGAGCTTTGGAGCAACATTCCGCCGGATGCTCCCGAGATCCGTGCCTTCTTGGAACCTCTGCGGAGGTGGCTGCTTTCCGAGGCCGAGCCGGGCGACTTTGTCCTCATCCAGGGAGATTTCGGCGCGTGTTATCTCATGGTCACGGCCGCATGGGACATGGGCCTGGTCCCCGTGTATTCAACCACCCGCCGCGAGGCGACGGAAGTGGTCCAGCCCGATGGGTCGGTGAAGCTTGTTCATCGGTTTGAACATGTTCTGTTTCGAAAATTCGGAGGATGATCATGGCAAAGGTGTACATTTCGGTACTTGGCGTAAGCCCTTACAAGGTTTGCACATATTACTTCGGTGATCGGAAAGGTCCGCAGAATGTGCGGTTTGTCCAGGAGTCAACCGTAAGCTTGTTTTGTGGCGACTGGAACGAGAACGACCGAATCCTGATTTTCACGACCGACGAGGCCGAGAGAAAGAACTGGATTGAGAATGGCCACGACGATGGATGTCCGGGGTTGGAACGCTGTCTCCAAGATCTGAATCTTCCGATGATTCCACAATCGGTCAGAATTCCGGACGGAAGGAGTGAGGATGAAATATGGGAGATTTTTCTCACCATAGACCGGCAGCTCCACACCGGCGATGAAGTGATTTTCGATGTGACCCATGCCTTTCGCTCCATACCCATGTTGGCAATCGTGGTCTTGCAGTACGCCAAGGTCATCAAGAACGTGGCCCTCAAAGGTATCTACTATGGCGCGCTCGAAGTGCTGGGGAGACCGAACGAGATAGATGTCATACCGTTGGAGCAACGGCTGGTCCGCATTTTCGATTTGACTCCCTTCAGCAACCTACTTGATTGGTCCCTCGCTATCGATCGCTTTCTGGGGGCGGGCGATGCATCTCCGGCATGCGCCCTGGCCGGTTTGACATCCACTTGTGAACCTACCGACAGCTCAATGGGGCATGCGGGTTCCCCGGAAATGGCCGGAATAGCGAAGGCCCTTGAGGATTTCAGCAAAGCGTTATCAACCTGCCGCGGCCCGGACATAGTCCCCGCGGTGGGAGCGCTGAAGGAACAGATCGCTCTGAGTGAAAAGAAAGATCTTCATCCGCCGTTCAAGCCCCTCTTGGAACGGCTTCAAACGGAAATGGGGGCCTTTGGCGGAGATGAGGTGCGGGACGGTATCCGTGCCGCCAAGTGGTGCCGGGATCACAATCTGATTCAGCAAGGGTACACCATTTTGGAGGAATCCATCATTACGTATTTAACCAAGTTTGCCGGTAGAAATCCTTTGAAACGATTTCATCGCACAATGGCCGGCAAGGCAATATACATATTCCATACCGGCTTGCCTCAAGAAAGCTGGGATAAAGAGGCTTCAGAAAACCCCGACATGATCAATACCTATTTGGGATGTCTTGCAAACAGACCGGAGTTGGCCGTAGTGTTCAACGAATTGTCCGAATACCGAAATGATCTCAACCATGCGGGGTATAGAAAGAAACGAAAAACCGCTTTCGAGTTTACAGGTCAGTTGAAGGAATTCATCAGACGGGTTGAACAGGCTATTATCTGAGTGTTTTTTGGCTTAGGCGCGATGATGTACTGACTTAAACAATTCCTGTCTTGGTAGCGCCGGCCTCTGTGCCGGTATTCTCTCTTCGAACGCCCGGCAGAGACGCCGGGTCGCTACTATTTTCGCCCGGCAGAGACGCCGGGACGCTACCGCGTGCTCACAGGAATACGTCACTGCATTTGTACTACAGGGTACGAAGCAATGTTATCCGTCCTCGTAACGGAGGTCCCCCATGAACATCGATGCAACGCTTGCCGAGGTCAGGAGCTACCTCAAGGATGGGTTGCATGAACAGGCGGCACAGTCGGTCGCGGGCGTGGACACCCGAAAGGTCCGCGATTCCGCCGTGCACCTTGCCTGGGCCGAGGTATTCGAAGAGCTCGGCTTCATGGACGAGCTCATCCTGGAACTCAACCTGTCCATCCGGGATGATCCGGATCGTCTGGAGACGTACCCGCGGCTCGCGGAAGTCTTCCTCGACCAGGGTCTGCCGCAACGAGCGGCAAAGGTGTACGCCGCTCTGGTGGAGCGGGAACCCGATAAACCGGAGCACTACCAGGGACTCGGGGAAGCGCTCAAGGAGGCACGGGAGTTCGAGAAGGCAAGGGCGGCATACCAGGATGGATTGGATAAGACCGGAGACGACCGGTTCAAGAGTCTTATCCGCGATCTGGGCTTCCTGGACCAACCGCAAGACGCCTCGGAAATCCAAGCCGATGTGGAACGCCTCGAACCCGCCCGGCATCAGCTCGTCACCTTCACCGGGCTCTTTGCCGGCCGGGAAGGCGTACATGCACGTCAATGGGTGAGCCCCACCGGGAAAACGGGGTACAATCCCGTTGAAGAGCCGTTTTCCCCACGGGTGGCGGAGAATCACATCCTCGGAAACTACACGGTGGGAGTGTACCCTGTCCGGCTGGACAATACGGTGAACTTCATCGCGTTCGACCTGGACGGATCCAAATTCGCGGTGAACCGGAGCATCGGCGGCGAGCGTGCCTGGCACGCGCTCATGGGA
>JAZDOF010000208.1:0-3454 GCA_043799015.1 Pseudomonadota bacterium
TTTCAGGAGCGCCCGGGCTCTTGAATGGAGCCTCAGGAAATCCGTCTTCCTGTTTCCCAGCGCGCCTAGTAGTTTTCTAAATGCCCTATCGGCCATGGCGCTCAATCCCTCAGATCTTCGGGGCAGTCCATAACTACTCCCCACAACAGGGCCATGAGGCGGACCGCTTTGTCAAGACAAAGAGAGGGCTACCGCCATGTCCGAACGGGAACTTAACGGGGTTCGAACCGCGTCTTGGCGGCATACCCGTTCGAGATCTTTATTAACTCGTCCTTGTTGCTGATGGTGTACGAAACTCGGTTCCATGTTGCCGCAATGGTGCTGGACGTCTCACCGAGAACGTTCGTAACGTCCAAGTCGGCCCCGTGGCTATGAAACGAGAGCCGCGGGCGCCTTGGAGCCCCCATAGGTATTACGCAGCTCGTCGCGGTCCGAACTCGCCGAGCCTTCCGACAATCTCCAGTATGCTCACGATGTCGATCGGCTTCTCCACAACGGCATCCACACCGCTTTGATCTATCCTTTCGGCTTCATCTTTCTGACCGCCCCAACCGGTGAGCAGAATGAACGGGGGCTTGGGGATGCCTCGTTGCTCACACACGGCCTTTATACAGGCGCCGATCTCCCAACCGTTTATCCCCGGCATACCCAAATCGGAAATTACGAGATCAATGGGGGTGCGCTCGAAAATGTCCATTCCCTGTTCACCTGATGACGCGGTCAAAACCACGTGACCGGACCGTGTGAGGCCGGCCTTCAGGATGATAAGGACGGCTTCCATATCATCGATCACTAGAATGGTCTTGCCTGAACCGGAAACGTGCGGTGTTGCGGCTCCGGCCGGTATGACCGGTTCCTCCGCAAGGGGCAAACGGACCGTGAAGGTAGTTCCCTTACCCTCCGCGCTCGCTACGAGGATGCTCCCGCCGAAGTCCTTTATTATTTTGCGGCTGGATGCCAGCCCCAACCCTGAGCCCGCCGTTGCTTTGGTAGTGAAGAACGGATTGAAAAGCCGCTTGAGGTTTTCGTTACTTATGCCGACACCGGTGTCTCTGACTTTCAAGACCACTTGGTCTCCTTCAACCTTGGTTTCTATGTGTATGGCTCCCCCTTTAGGTAAAGCCTCCGCTGCATTCTTTGCCAGGTTCGCGACCACCTCACATAATTCGTTCTTTTCGCCTCGGACGAAACAGCCGGCCTGCAAATCCACGTTCAGGAAGATTTTGATTCCGTGTCTTTCAGGAATGGACTTCCACCAAGTCTTGCTTATTTCAACGGCCACCTCGGCAATATGGGACAGATCAAAGACTCCCTCTTCCGCAATTTGGCTGTGGTCACGAATACCTGCCACACTCTGTAGTCTGCGAACCGTTTCGGCTCCTGATCTACAGCTCATCAGAACCTGATTCAGCGCATCGGCGACATCGGAGTAGTTGTGCTGTTCCAAGTCTAGGAGTGCCATCTCCTGGTAGCCCATCACTATATGGAGAAGGTTATTGAAGTTGTGGGCCACCCCGCCTGCCAGGTCCGCCACGCACCGGTAGCGTTCGGCTTGGAGGATAAGTTCCTCCGCGCGTTTCAGGTCCGTGATGTCGGCGATGAGCTCCATCTTTGCGATCGAACCGTCAATTTCCGTTACCGGAGCCGCGACCACGCTGAAGGTCCTGCCGTCGGGTGTTGTGGGTTGGTAACGGACCACTTGGGATTCATCAATTACTTCGGTGAGTCGGCAGTACGGGCACATTGCGGACGAACGTCCGATGGATTCGTAACAGACCTTCCCCGTGTGATCGCCGAACCACCCAACCATCGTCGGGTTCATATGTCGAATCTTACGGTCCCGGTCCACCACCAGAACCCCTAAACCCATTTCGTTGATACTATTTAAATAATTGGAGAGAAGGTTCCGGCTTTTTCGCAGGGCCTCTTCAGCCTGCCTGCGCTCGGTGATGTCCAGGAAGGCCGCCACGGAACCTCTAACCCGGCCGTCTTCGTCGAACAACGGGGCCGCGTTTCCCAAGACATAGACCTGTCGCCCATCGGGAAAAGCATATGAAAACTCAAGGTTATGTAATGGCTTTCCCAACGAAATCACGCGCTGCATGGGGAGTTCGTCCGCCCGGTACTCGGTTCCGTCCGCTTTCAAATGCCTAATGGGAAGCGCTTGGCCCATTTCGGCCCTGGTCTGCGACAAATTCGTTCCGTCAGGAACGGCGAAAAGCTCGTTGACGACTCGGTTTCCTGTTATGACTCTACATTCCGGGTCCATTCCGATCCAAACCAGGGCCGGCAGAGTGTCCAACACGGTCGCCAATTCCTCGTTCCGTTGGCGTTGGGTCTTCTCTGCGTCCTTGCGCGCGGTAATGTCCCGCACTACGCTTACCACGCCGGCAGGATTCCCATGTTCATCCCACAGGAGAGAAACGGTATGGTCGGTTGGGAATATCTCTCCGTTCTTGCGCTTTGCTCTGAATTCGAATCGAGCGGCTGCCCCTCGGTCAAACGCCGGCCGGATTCTTCGGCCGAATTCCAGGTAATGATCATGATCTACGTGGAATATTTCCGCGGACCGACCGGTCGCTTCTTCTTTGGGGTATCCGAATGTTCTCTCGGCTGCGAGGTTGATGTCTTGGACGGTCCTGTCTCCGGAAGTGATGATGACCGCCTCTTCCAAAGAGTCGAACACGTTTCCTGACCGTGTCAGCGACTCCCTGAGAGCATTCTCAACCCTCTTGTGTTCGGTGATGTCGAGTGCGATTTCCACGACGCCCATCAACCTTCCATCCGCGCCAAAGACGGGCGCGCCCTTTTCATCCCAGACCTTCCCGTCCGGCGTAACAATGGTCGTGGCTTCGGTTCTCCCGGTCGTGAAAGCCTTCAAAGTGGGACAGCCGGCACAGGGTCTAGCGGGGTCGGCCCAAAAACCGTGGCACTTGTGCCCGATCATCTCGGACGCCGATCTCCCCACCGAATCGGCAGCGGCCTTGTTCACCCATAGTATTTCGAGGTTCCGGTTTACGAAAGCCAGGTTGGTGGTAACCCCGTCCAAGATCGCCAACTTCTGGGCGTCGCTTTCTCTGAGTCTTTGCTCCACCTGTTTGCGTTGTTCGATCTCCTCCTCCAACGCGATGAGGGTGCCGGCCCTGGTCCGCTCATCCTCCCGCAATCGTGTAACGTCCTCCATGACCACGACTGCTCCTGCCCGGCCTGCCTCCCCACGAATGGGTGAAACGGATACCTTCACGTCAAGGATGCCGCCGGTCCTGTTCTTGAGCCGGCCTTCGCCGTGGAGCACGTGAACCCCATCAGTTATGGCCCTTTCAGCAGGACAAACATCCCGGCATTTCGCGTGCTCATCCCCGAAAACCTCGAAGCACTTCTTTGTCTTTGCTTCTTCCGAGGTCCAGCCGGTGAGTCGTTCCGAAGCGGGATTGACATAGAGAATGTTCTTGTC
>JAZDOF010000230.1:0-4802 GCA_043799015.1 Pseudomonadota bacterium
GAAAGATCCGAACCATCTTTCAGCTCGAATGGGCGTTTCCTCTCCGGTAGATCGCAGATCCCGTTTCTCCCCTTTGATGGTGAGCACTTCTCCATCCACATGGATGTCGAAATCCTCGGGAATTGCCCCGGGACACTCCAGCCGCACTACAACGGAATGGGCGGTCTCCGACACGTCCACCGGAGTACGGCTGAGGAAGTTGAAAGGCGTTCCACCGCTGATTACCTCCTGCTCAACAAATCGTCCCATAAGGTCCCGCAGCTCTTCGTGCAGTCCCCCACTCCCAGCCTGCCGGTAAGATCGCATTACGACGCCTCCCGCTATTAGAATAACGACTCCTTGTGTATCGTCTCCCATACGCTCTCATACACCCTGCGCACGGTGCTCTTGGGCTGAGAAGGGACGACGATGTTGCCCGACAGACCCAAGGGTACCGAATTGTTTTCGGGAAGCCCGACGGAGCACACGTAATATGACGCACTGGGGTCTTTCTCGGGCTTACGTCCTTCCCCCCCCGTTGCCAACTCACCTTTGTCGTTGACTGAGAACGGGGTGGTGGCTAGGTCCCTCTGACCATACTCCTTCACCGATTCAATCTTTCCGGGGATGGTCAGACCGGTGCCGACGGGAAACCACATCGCCACCGACTGTCCCAGCCGGATTCTGTGTATTTCGTCGCCGGGAACGAGCGCCTGGGCTACACAGTCGGTTGCCGATTTGAACTCACCCACAATTTGCCCTTGACCCGGAGCGTATCCGTCCTGGACTTTCTTGTCCAGCACGGTGACCGTGCCGTCAAAGGGCGCCGTCACGCCGCTCACTGCAATCTGAAGCTCTTTATCGGTATTATGCAATGCCTCCACGGCCTTACGAAGCTCCACCATCTTGCCTGCCGCAGTTCCCTTGTATTCCTCGTCCAATCGCGCCAGCTCCAGTTCCCTGGTGGCTATGTCCTTTTCAATCTGCTTCTTGTGCAGAGTCACCTCTAATTGGGACGTGTCCAGATCGAAAAGTACGCTGCCCTTCTTCATGGTGTGGCCGGTAGCGGCGTACACCTCTTTGATCGCCGTTTGCAGAGGTACGGTGAGCTTCTGGGTTCTCTGTGAATCAAGGTAGCAGGGGTACACCGAAGTGCTCTGCCACGGGATAAATAATGGAAGCACGCATGCCGAAACGATGCCGGCAAAGGTCAACGATTCTCTCAGACGGAGCTGTATCTGATCGCGCAATCTCCAGACGCTTCGGAGTCCGTTCACTATCGGGCGAACGACGAAGAGAAAAATGGCGACTATGGCCATCTGTATGCCGAGCGTCTTGTCGAAGCGATGGTACACGCCCATAATGATTCCGCCGTAAAGAGTGATCCGATATAGGAATTGACCGACCCCGTAAATGGAATAGATGATGTTGTCGTTTAGCGTCCTTGCGATTTTGGGGTACCGCGTGATACCGAGAAAACGATTCATGTATAGGTACTTCAAATGATTAACCGAGTTCTGAACCAGGTTGGGCTTGCCCAGGAGGTCCATCAGTACGAAGTATCCGTCGAATCTGGCCAGGGGATTGCCGTTGAACAGAACCGTAGAAATCATGGAGTACGCCAACAAGTAGAAGGCGACCGAATTTACGATCCCCGGTCTCGTGAAATACCAGACGTAGACGGAAACCACGGCTATCACAGCCTCGGCCAGGATCCCGGCGGCGCTTATCCAAATGCGTTGCCTTCTATCCCCGAGCTGCCATGCATCCGAAGTGTCGCAATAGAGGCATGGAAAAAAGAGCAGGAAGGCTACCCCCATTTCGGGAACATGCATTCCGAAGTACTTCGCCGTATATGCGTGAGCGAACTCGTGAATCAGCTTACACAGAGCGATGGTAATCCACAGATAGAGCAGGTTCTCCATGTTGAAGAAGAAGAGGTACTCGGTCTGCATGTTGGGAATGCCGTCGATGAGCAGATAGAATGCCCCGGGAAGCAAGAACAGGAGGACGGTCGCAGTGAACCTGTTCACAAGCAACCGAAATACCGGAAGAGTCATCTCTAGGAATTTGTCGGGATTAAGGACCGGGACGAATAGGAAGAACATGCTGGAAACGCGCTGTAATTCTTTTGCCTTGTCTCCGGTTTGCTTGAGGTTTGCTTGAAATTGGCCGGTACCGTATCTTGTACCGAGCAAGAGCCCGGCCCTTGCTGCTCTGTCCAGAATGGCCTTGGCCCGATCTTCCGGGTAGTACCGGCCCATCATTTTGAGTTTCTCGATAACCGCCTCAAGACTCAGGAACCCGTCTAGGGCCCTCAAGAAATGATATTCGTAATTGGATATTCGGAAATAATTCTGGGAAATAGGATCCTTGAGGATGACGAACGCCTTGCCGTCGCGCTCCCTGATCTCGGAAACGGCAACATCGGCCCTGAATTTCGGCGCGGCAGTCATAATAGCTCCCTGGCCCCCGGCCCATGAACTTGGTTTCATGTTAACCTCCATCTGGGTAAAGTCAACGCCAAAGCGGGCTTGTAGGCCTGCTGGGAGAATATTTTCGGACAACCCATCAACGGCGGAATACGTGGAACCAAATCCTAAATCCTTGAGGGCGCATTGAACACGCCGGAACGGACCGGTTACACGTCCGGTAGGTCAAATAGGCGTGACCTCCGTCGGTCCACCTCTCGATGCGAGCGACCCGGTCGAAATGGAATCACGCGATGGGAATCCGAGTCGGAATCGGTAATGATTGTGATTGCGAATAGGGCCATACTCCTGTTGACAAAAAATCGCTTTTCTCCTATTCTTTGCAAAACGTGGGTATATCCGTGATCAGGGGCTCAACTATCAGGAACCCCAAGGTCGGTCACTTTCGCGTGGAAGGAGCGCCTTTATGAGAAATGTACAAGCCGCACGCATCGGATGCACCATTCTAGTCCTGGTTGCAGCGTTGGTGGGGTCTGCCGTCGCCGGACCGCCCCCATGCCCTCCGGTTGCCTGTCAACCCATGGCCTGTCCGCCTCCCGCGTGCGGGCCTGTAATCTGTTCTCCGCCTGTGTGTGGTCCCCCCTGTCCTCCTCCTGCTTGCGGACCTCAAAGGTGCGGACCGGGGCTGTTGGGGTCAATCCTTGAAGGGGCTTGCAGGGTGGTTACCGGGCTCATCGCCGCGCCTCTGAAGATCGTCGATCAGGGACTTTACGGTGGGGACTGCGGTCTTCGCCAGTGCCCACCGATCCCCTGTGCTCCTCCTTGTCCTCCGCCGGTATGCGCCCCGCGTACGTGCGGGCCTATGATGCCGGCCTATGGAGCGATGCCTATGGCACCGCCGCGCATGGGGCCCCCTCCAGCAGGCATGAGCGGTCGCAAGAATAAGCCCTTCGCCAAGAGCCAAGATAAATCCGGCCTTATGGCTGCCGGCGCCGATTCGTTCGCGTTCGGCAATCAATGGTAGTTTGCGACCACAGGGCCGGCCGAAAACAAGCAGTGTTGGTCGGCTCCCGGCCGATTAGCGATAGTGGCGGGAATTCATAGTAGTATCTCACAGATCAGATTTCCCCCGAGGGCCAAAAGGCAATCGGGGGTCTAGTTTGTGAGAGGTTAAGGTGAGGGCCTCCATGTCTTTGTTCCCAACGACAAAAGCTTGGGGAACCACCCGGTCATGCGGCTTGTGTGCTGCTTGGATCGCTCGAATGATTCGGGGGAGTCGGACGACGGTGAACGCGGGTTAGTTCAGCGGTATGGCTTGCGGGAGCTCGACGGCACAAGGGGCGCAAAGGGTGCCGCGCCTTTTTTATCAAGAATCCTTTGGGGCTGCTTCTACGCCCTATCATCAGTCAATCAACGAGGGCCTGGTATGGGGGGATGGGCGGTGTTTCGGCCGGAATGCGGGAGCAGGGGGAAATAGTGTTTACCGCTTTGGCTCATCGTGGTATATAGTCGAGCCGTATCGTCGGATTCAAGGGGCAGAAAATTCCCAGACAAGTCAGATCCATAATCGAAACTCCTAATAACCGGTCATTGGTAAGCGGCCCCTACCTGCCCCGCGCATGAACGCGACGGGAAGGACACCACAGACCGTGTGAGGGCGTTGGAAGCGGACCATGAACAAGCCTCTCCCTCGGTGCAAACTCGTTCTTCCTAGGCCGGGAACACTCGTGTGCCCTCCGACGAACATGCGGCGTCTACCTCAGGAGGCGCAAGTTGATGTCCTTCCAACATCATAAGGTCCCTTTGATCCCCACTATGGGCATGCCGCGGTTTATCTGTTTCGTCGGTCTTCTCCTGGTGTCATTGGGCCTGTCGTCGGTCGAAGCGTCTCCCCAAAGTAACGCCCAATCCGCTGCTTTGAAGATCCCCAAAAGTCTGACGCTGGTAATCGGCAACGAGAGACAGTCGGCGCACGAAATTGCGACTGCAAATGGGATCGGGCCTCAGCACCCGGGGTACCAATCGGCCGTAACAGGCATTGAACTTATACTCAAAGATTTTGCCAAGTCCCACCCCACAGGAGGGTCGCTTCCTGCAAATCGAATCGAGCTGGTAATCCGTGAGAACAGAAAGGTCGCAGGCCGGCGTCCGTCTCCTGATGCGACGCCCCGCGAGAATCAGAGAAGAACGTCGGGGTTTAAGTGGCCGGGGAGCCTCACCTTAGTGCCGGGGGCCGAATCGGAGGCCGCACGCGAGATTCTCGTCAATAACGGCTTGACGCCTGATAAGCCCGGATTCGCTGATGCCATGAGGAAAGTGGATGCCCTGCTCAAAGGATTTGCGGTCAAGGCTCCGGCTGGGGGCAAGCTTCCTACCACCGATTTGGAACGA
>JAZDOF010000236.1:0-3439 GCA_043799015.1 Pseudomonadota bacterium
GTTCAGGACATATTCCTTACGGAAACCGCGGAACTGGCCCATGTGGTTCTTCCCGGAGCATGTTGGGCGGAAAAAGAGGGAACCTTTTCCAACACCGAGCGAAAATTGCAGCGGGTCCGCAAGGCCGTAGACCATCCTGAAGGCGCGGTCCCGGATTGGAAAGTCATTGCTGAATTAGGGGCGCGTCTTGGATTGTCGATGAACTATGCATCAGCCGCGGAAATCTTCGACGAAATGGCCGCTCTTTCTCCCATTTTCGCAGGAATGAGCCATCAGCGGCTCGAAGCGGGCGGTATTCAGTGGCCGTGTCCCTCACCCGATCATCCCGGCACTCCGTTTCTCCATCAGGGCAAGTTCACGAGGGGCCGAGGGCTCTTCCATTCAATAGATTTTCGGCCGCCGGAAGAACTTCCGGATGAGGAATACCCGTATCTCCTTACGACGGGTCGCAGGTATGCCCATTACCATACCCGGACCATGACCGGGAGATGTCCGACCTTGCACCGGGAGTTTCCCGAACCGCGTGCCCAGATCAACATCGTGGATGCCGAGCGGCTCGACTTGAAGGAAGGCGACCTTGCGCGGGTGGTCTCACGCAGGGGGGAGGTCGTGACCCCCGTGCGACCTGGGGACATAGTCCCGGAAGGTGCCATATTCATGGATTTTCACTTTGCCCATGCCAATCCGAACGTACTGCTCGGCACTTCCTTGGACCCCGTATCCAAAACGCCTGATTACAAGGTTTGTGCCGTAAAGATGGAGAAGTTTCGGGATTCGGAGCAACCGACCCCGGAAGAATGATACTCCCCGGAAAGACGAACGGTAGGACCGGCAGCCGGCCGGTCCTCACAGCACAAGGCCATAATTCCGGTCGGTTCGTTTCCGCAAAACGGGCCTTTCTCAGCCGATTCCGGTAATTCCTTTCCAGTTCCGCCCACCTTCATGATTCGCCGACAAGGGGCTACCACGGTGTGATATCAGCCGCGGGGGGATTCGCGTCGATATGTGAAAAACGATTGACTCGGCGGGTTGGTTAAGTCAGAGTAGGCATATGTCGGTCGCGATATAATCGGCGTCGCCGGCAATAGTACGCCCGATCACCGTACCATTCGGCACGCTTTCACGGTCTTCAAAAGGCGGGCCTTTCCCCGGGGGCCGAGGGCCTGTTCGTCCAGGCACTCCTATCAGGCCGCCGGCAACACCCGCCCATGCCTCCCACCAACAAAACCTGTTGTTTCCTATTTCCGTTGAAAGGAGCGTTTGAATGCAGACCAAAATCTTGAACATCAACGGGGCAAACCAGAAATTAATAGTCGACCCGGAATCGTCTCTGGCCGATGTGCTGCGGGAGCAACTGGGTTTGACGGGGACCAAGGTCGGCTGCGGCAGCGGCCAATGCGGATGCTGCAACGTGATCATGGACGGTAAGCTGGTCAAGTCATGCATCACCAAGATGAAGAGGGTTGCCGATGGGGCATCGGTCCTCACCATCGAAGGCATGGGGACCCAAAATAAGCTGCATCCCTTACAATTGGCGTGGACGGTACACGGCGGCGCCCAATGCGGGTTCTGTTCACCGGGATTTATCGTGTCGGCCAAGGCCCTTCTCGACTCGAACTCTTCCCCGACGAGAGAACAGGTAAGGGAATGGTTTAAGAAAAACCGAAACGCATGCCGTTGCACCGGATACAAACCCCTCGTGGATGCCGTGATGGACGCGGCAAAGGTCATCCGTGGCGAGATGACAGCGTCGGAGTTGGCCTTCAAGCTCCCCGCAGACGGCCGAATATGGGGTAGCGCATATCCCCGGCCCTCGGCCGCGGCAAAGGTCACCGGCACTTGCGACTACGGTGCGGACCTTGGAGTCAAAATGCCGGCGGGCACTTTGAGGTTGGCGTTGGTCCAGGCCAAGGTTTCCCACGCGAACATAGTCTCCATAGACACTTCCGAAGCCGATAAAATGCCCGGCGTGGAAAAAGTCGTCACCGCAAAGGACGTCAAGGGGCGCAACGCAATCACGGGTCTGATAACCTTTCCGTCCAACAGGGGCGATGGTTGGGATCGACCCATTTTGTGCGATAAGAAAGTGTTTCAGTTCGGGGACGCTCTGGCCATAGTTTGCGCCGACACCGAGGCCAATGCTCGGGCCGCCGCGGAAAAGGTAAAGGTCACCCTGGAGGAACTTCCCGCGTACATGAATGCACACGCGGCGATGGCCGACGACGCCATGGAAATCCATCCCGGCACACCGAATATCTATTATGAACAAAACAGGGCCAAAGGACCGGACACCAAGCCCATAATGGACTCGGCCGCGTACGTTGTGGAAGGGGAATATTACCTTCAACGGCAACCGCATATGACAATGGAGCCCGATGTCGGACTGGCCTATTTCGACGATGAAGGCCGTCTCACCATCCACTCCAAAAGCATCGCCATCCACCTCCATCATGCCATGATCTGTCCCGGGATCGGAATTGAACCGGAAAAGCTCCGCGTGCTTCAGAATCCGGCAGGAGGCACGTTCGGCTACAAGTTCAGCCCCACCATGGAGGCGTTGCTGGGAGTCGCGGCCATGGCCACCGGCAAACCGGTGTCACTAAAGTATAATTATTATCAGCATATTACCTATACGGGTAAGCGGTCCCCGTTCTTTATCAATCTCAAATACGGTGCGGACAAGGACGGCAAGATCCTTGCAATGGAAAGCGACTGGATCGTGGATCACGGCCCGTACTCGGAGTTCGGGGATTTGTTGACCGTGCGAGGGGCCCAGTTCATCGGCGCGGGATACGGTATTCCGAGCATTCGCGGCAAGGGCTTGACCGTATGCACCAATCACGCCTGGGGTTCCGCCTTCCGGGCATACGGCTCGCCGCAGAGCTTCCTCGCCTCGGAGAGTCTGGTTGATGAACTGGCCGTGAAGATGGGGATGGACCCCTTTGAGCTGCGGTACAAGAACGTGTACCGGGACGGTGATACCACTCCCACCGGACAAACTCCCGAAGTTTTCAGCCTGCCCGAAATTTTGGACAAACTTAGGCCCCTTTATAAGGATGCCGTCGAAAGGGCGAAAACGGGCTCCACTCCTGAGAAGAAAACGGGCGTCGGTATTTCCATCGGCATCTACGGCTGCGGGCTGGACGGGCCCGATGCGTCGGAAGTGTGGGTGGAGCTGGCCCAGGTCGGAGGGGTACTGACCTGTGCGTGGGAGGACCACGGACAAGGCGCGGACATGGGCGCTCTCGGGACATGTCATGAAAGCCTTCGGCCGTTGAAGATCAGCCCGGACAAGATCAAGCTCGTCATGAACGACACGGCCAATGTCCCCAACAGCGGACCGTCGGGCGGCAGCCGACAGCAGGTCATGACCGGCAACGCCATCAAGAACGGATGCGACATGCTCATCAACGCCATGCGCAAACCTGACGGGTCGTAC
>JAZDOF010000245.1:0-2260 GCA_043799015.1 Pseudomonadota bacterium
GGCCGATCGGCAGGTTCGTCCTGCGAATAAAAACGACCCCCCCGGATGAATTCATGTCCGTTTGTTTTCCTGGGAAGCTCAGAATGGTGAGTCCCGGAATGTATGAATGCGTTCACGCCGACTTCGTACCTCAGGACAGACTAATCGTGTACTTTTACACGGTCGAGACCGGAGGGGACCACTGATTGCGTTAGATTGGGCGCGGGCTACCGACAGAGGTGCGACGATGACGCTAAGAACCGTGCATGAACTTATTCCTGGAATCGAGCCCATGAGGTAGGGGTCGAACGGCGCAGTTGGAAGGGTGATGCAGGAGTAGAGCAAATCACATGGAATCTCTCAGCGACATCGGCTTTGAACCCGGCGAGTCCCAACCCATCGAACCGGCGAGACCGAACGACAACCTCGGTCCCGGTCCGCCCGCGGCGGCAAAGCCGCCGGCCGTGCCTCTTTTCCTGCACATTCCCATCAGTCGACTTGTTCTCATGTCGATCATTTCTTTCGGCGTATACGAGATCTATTGGATGTACCGGAATTGGCGTTATGTGAAGGAACGAACCAATCCCGACATCCACCCGCTACTGAGGGCATTGTTGGGCATCTTCACCAGCCCTTCGCTTCTTCGTCGCATTCATGAAGACAAGGAAGCCCGTTTGATCCTTATGCCGTCATTCTCACCCCGGCGACTTGCGGCATGCTGGATAACGCTCGTGATCATCTCGAACATAGTCTCTGACATTCCCGGCCTTACTCCGTGCATCCTATCGGCGTTCGTTCCGTCGTTTCTCTGCCTGGCGCCGGTGCAAGACTACGTCAACTCGGTCACTCGGACCATGTCCCCCGGAAGGCGCTATTACCCATGGTCATGGGGACATATTGTATGCCTGGGCTTCGGCGTCCTGATCTGGAGTATACTTTTGATGGGATGAGCGGTTGCAGGCACCATATCGGCGTTGGATAGGTCCATCGGGGCATCGGGACTGCCGGGGACGCGTCCTGGATCGCGTGGGATCTTATGGCCGATGACATGATTTCCGGCCAATACGTGTCCCAACCCCTGCCATGGGGTTGGAAGAGTGTCCCGGAACCCGAAGCCTTCCGGGAATCATAACACGATCGGCATGCGTAGACGTGAAGTGCCGGGTTGGTCCCCCAGGATTACCGCACGAGAAGTGACGATACGCGTCCGGTCGGCTTCCAATCGATCCGCAAGGAGTTTGGCCCTGGGGTGGAGCAAATCATTCCTGTTAGCCGACGCCGGAGCGACAGCGGTATCGAGGAATACCTCACTCGGCATCTTCGGCCGCACCGTAAAGATATTCGTCTACCCTGTCGGCAAGATCGGGCGGACCTTCGAGGTTGAGGCCCCGAGCCGTTCTCAGAAACGACGCCCCTGCAATCTCTCCGGGCTCCAAAGGCTCGATGGTGACAATTACGCGGGTGTTCGGAGGTAGATTCGGCGGACGTTCAGGCCGCAACACCTCGCCGTCAAAGACTGCTTCAAGCGATATGGTCATGGCGATTCCCGTCCTTCCTAACGGCCGGTTTCAAGAACGCACCGACTTGCTATCGGCTCAACTCGTCCCGTCAAGATGCATTGCCGCCGGCAGGCGACCCCACACTGCCGAGAATAGGCGATCCGCTGCCGGCCTTTCACTCCGATTGCCGTCACACGTATGTCGGACCCGATCGGCACGGCATCGGTAAACGTTCACCGCGAGGGGTCGGCGGCCCCTGGAAACCAAACCACAAAGGAACCAAGACACGAAGAGAAATTTGAAATGATTCACAAATACATACTAATCCGCTAATTCCGTCCGCCTGTCAGTGAAGGCGGATGCTCGGTCCCGAAGGCCTGAGAAAACATTAGTTTTTGATTTCTTTGTGCCTTCGTCGCTTCGTGGTTCATTCTTCACTCATCGTGGTGAACGATTACGCGGCATCGGCCGTCTACGGCTCAGAACTCTCCACGGGATCACTCTCGGCCATAAAACAGGAACCATTGCCTTGCCGGCCGATGACTCAATTTACCACAAGATGGCCAAAGAGGCGATCTGATCGTCGTTTGAAGCTGTAATCGCTTCCAGCCAAACGGACGACCGACTTGAACGGGGATTATCCTTGAGGTAAGGTGGTCACAGAGACTATGACCATCAACGAACGGAGGTTGGTTATGGCCGTTCCGATCGCGCCGACGCCGGTACTGGAGGGCGAAGAGGCGGAAGAATTCTGGAGTAAGGTCGAAGCCGAGAAGAATAAA
>JAZDOF010000247.1:0-2222 GCA_043799015.1 Pseudomonadota bacterium
GCGTTCATGTATCATTTCAACTCCTTCTTCGTGTCTTGGTGCCTTCGTGGTTTGGTCTTTTCGGATTCAAGAGTCGTTCCCCGTGAACGGTTACAACGAATCTATCAAAACGTTAGAATGGAGAATTCAGATGAAGGTAGAAATTCTAGGTGTCGGCTGCGCCAAATGCCATAAACTGTACGATGCGGTAACCGAAATCGTGAAAAAGAACAGTATTGATGCGGAGGTGGTTAAGGTTGAAGACATCAAGATTTTCGGGCAGTACGGGGTCTTCATGACGCCGGCCTTGGTCGTGGACGGCGAGGTCAAAATAGCGGGAAAGGTCCCCAAGGAATCCGAGATCTTGAAATGGCTGTCTACTTGAGTGTAGAATAGAGATAATGTGGGGTTGTCATATATCGGCAACAGCGGACTTGACTTCGCGGAGATGCCGTGGTACCGACCGGCACAAGATACGGGAAGTTGTTGCGCACCGCCGGCCGGGAAGTCGCTCAAAGCGGATAGCAGGACCGGACAAACCAAAAAATGAGCAGCATAACATCTCGACTGCGACATGAGTTGGAGCATGAAGAGAATCGGCGCATATAAGAAACAGTTAGTCCTGGTACTGGTGGTTGTGGTGAGTTTTCACCTCCTGGGTGGAACGGGGCTTTCTTGCGCCATTATGTCCTCTCACCGAGTTCCATCTTCAGAAGGCAACCGCCCGAACCCTGCCGTGGCTGGCGACGATTTAGCAGGCGCCTCGGGAGCGGTTTGGAACGCGGACCGAGATCCGGCCCGCAACAGTCCTTGTAGCTGCAAGAAGCAGAAGAAGTGCCCGGCCGTTCCCCGCGCAACGCTGACATCCAACCCCACGCATAGAGTTAATGAGTTTCAGCGACTAATAAAGGCCGTTTGTCAGGATACGCTTGGTTCCAGTATGACGGAAGCCCGTTTTGTTACGAGAGCCGGCGCCTCACTTGTCGAATCGGTGTGTACCGTTACGGTTTCATTTACTCCCACTCCCCTAGAGCTTACCTGCATTCTCTTGATTTGACACCTTTCCGATAACCTCCGTCCATTTCCCTTGAGCCGGACAAAGCGCAAGCTCCCTGAGCAGGGGAAATAATCGACCTATTCCCTTTTTTATTACCGGGCGGGTGCGATGCAGCGGTTCCCGCGTCGACACGGGTCGTCTTCCAACCCTCGTGTTGCATGTAATCGCGACATAAGCTCGCCGACTAAACGGAGGACGGGAAATTGAAAAAAAAGGAAAGTTTGATCGACATAATGAATGCCGGCCGCCTCGCTGGCCGGATGTGGCGGGGTCTTATACGCACGGTTTTCTCCATGCTCGTGATCTGCCCGTTAATCGTCTCGTGGGCTTGGGGAGTTGAAAACGGGGGCTATCCCAATGCGGGTTTTCTAGTTTCGACTCAGTGGCTGGCGGAACACATGAATGATTCGAATGTCAGAATCCTCGACCGGCAGGATGTGGAACCCGAAGAAGACTTCTATGCAAAAGGTCACGTTCCCAATTCCATACGAATGACCACGGATGCGGTAAAGGGCATGAGGCTGGGCATCCGGGAAATGCTCTTGGTCAAGGACTTGATCCGATATCTCGAAGACAACGGGATATCTCCGGACCATCATATCGTCCTCGTGAGCCGATCCGACAGGTTCCCCGCAGCCACCCGGGTGTTCTGGGCTTTAGATTTACTGGGACACAAGAAGGCCTCCGTATTGGACGGAGGGATCGACAAATGGGTCGCAGAAAAGCGACCAACGACTTCCGATGTGCCTCGGTTTGAAAAGACTACGTACCCGGTCCGTCTCCAACGGGAGCGACTGATGACCGGGGATGAGCTGGCCGGATATGTAGGAAGCTTCAAGGAACTGGGGATTGTAGTGGTGGATTCGAGAAGGCCGGATGAACACGCGGGAACAAAGATGAGTCGCGAGTCGGAGAAACAGGGCCGAATTCCCGGCTCGGTCGGGCTCTTCTTCAACAACATACTGACGGGCAAGGATTACAAGGAGTTCAAGTCTGCGCAGGAAATCAAGACGATATTTGAATCAAAGGGGATCACGCCCGATAAGCAACCGGTCTTTTCCTGCGTAAGCGGTTGTTTCGGCACCGTGCTCTATTTTGGGGCAAGGCTGCTCGACTATCCGAAAGCGGCCGTGTACGACGGCGGATGGATCGAGTGGAGCAGGAAGGATTACCCTGTTGAGGGCGG
>JAZDOF010000294.1:0-3129 GCA_043799015.1 Pseudomonadota bacterium
ACATCTTCCGTCCATGGCGAAGACGGTTATATCATCCGAGATCCAAAGATGATATCAGCCCGGTTGACCAGGCTGGATCGCAAGCTCCGGGCCCGAGTGGATGATTTTTCCTATCACCGGTCCGAGTCGGTGGATGGGGCCGAGACTTTGGTAATTACCTATGGGGTGTCCGGTCGGGCCGTACGCCGGGCATGTCGCGAACTGCGGATCGCGGGCCGCAAGGTCGGTTCGGCCATACTCATGACCCTTTGGCCGGTTCCCGAGGAGCTGATCCGCCGGGTTGCCCGGGATGTGTCGAGAGTGCTCGTGGTTGAGGCCAATTTCGGTCAATATGTTTTCGAAATCGAGCGCGTTTTGAAGAACCGGAAAGTGGACTTCCTGGGAAAAATGGACGGGGCCTTGATAACGCCCTCGATGGTCCGAGACGCCGTTTTGGATTACTGATTTCGAGTAACCATTCAGTTATGAGCGGGAGAATCCGATCTCAACGTGGCGCAGGCTTTCTAGCCTGCTGATTTTGCTGTAGAAAGCCTCGGCAGGCTGGAAAGCCTGCCCCACGAGACTGAATGGTTACGATTTCGGAGCCGTTGAGGTTGACTTGACCGATATTACCCTCCTTAACCCGAGCAGGCCTCCGGTTTTTTGCCCCGGGTGCTCCCACGAGAAAATCGTCCGCGTGCTCGACGATGTGCTGGTGAGGATGGGCCTGAAGGGTCATGAGGTTTGCATAGTAAGCGATATCGGCTGCTCCGGTTTTTTCGACGTCTTCTTCCACACCCACGCGCTTCATGGACTTCATGGCCGAGCTCTCACTTACGCGGCGGGGATCAAGCTCTGTCGGCCCGATCTCACCGTAATAGCGACCATGGGAGACGGAGGACTTGGAATAGGCGCGGCTCATGTGATATCCGCGTGCAGGCGAAATCTTGATCTGACGCTGCTGGCGTTGAACAACTTCAACTTTGGAATGACGGGGGGACAGTGCTCGTCCACCACTCCCAACGAGGCCGTGGTAGGCTCCGGATTTCTTAATCGACTGGAAAAACCGTTGGATATCTGCCGTGTGGCCGTAGCGGCGGGCGCGGGCTTCGTATGCCGGTGTTCCGCCTACCGGCCGGACTTGGCGGACGTCATAGAGCAGGGAGTCCGCTTCAATGGGTTCTCGTTGGTGGAAATCCGGGGCATCTGCCCGGGAAGATACGCTAAACTGAATCGAATCACCCCTCAAACCATTTCGGCGGACCTTGCCGCAGGGGAAGCCCTTTGTGGAGAAATCGAAGCCGAGCAAAGACCCGAATACGGGACGGCATATCGTAGGGAAGCGGCGTGGGTCAAAGCCCCGCCCCGTCCCCGGGAGATCGAAGCGCTCTTTGAACCCCCGCAACGTGCCCGCAGGGAGCTGGTCTTCCTGGGAGCGGCCGGCCAACATGTGATTACCGGAGCCGAGGTCCTGACCTACGCCGCGCTCATTGCCGGAATGCATGCCAGTCAAAAGAACGAATATGATGTCACCGTCCTCCGAGGTCCTTCCATCAGCGAAGTGATTGTCTCTCCGGGGCCTATCGACTTCAACGGCTGTACCAGCCCCGACTTCGTGTTCGCTCTTGCACCCGAAGGGATCAAGGCCCGCCATGAGCTGCTCCAATCCCTCAATCCCGAAGCCATGGTGATCAAGGCCGATGACGTGGAAATCCCACCCACCGCAGCGCTGGTCCTTGAGATCGACTTTTCCGTATTGGGAATCAGACGATCGGATTGGGGGTTGGCCTCCTTGGGAGTGCTTGCGGGGATGGGTCGGGTGATCTCGGAGGAGATGCTGGATGCGGCACTGGATGAGGTTTTCTCCGGAGGGGATTCCCATGGGGCGAGACGGGTCTTGGCCGCGGTTGGGCGCCGGCTCGCCGAATGAATGCTTTTTCCGGGCGGTGAAAAGACCCTTGACTTCCGGAGGGTCATCTGATTAAATCGGCGGTTTAGAGCTAAAGAATTGGAAGGATAGGGAACCGAAGTGAAGAGAACTTATCAACCAAGCAATACCTCCCGCCACCGGACACACGGTTTCCGTATTCGAATGAGGACCAAAAATGGACGTCTCGTCCTCAAGCGAAGAAGGGCCAAAGGACGCAAGCGGTTGGCGGTGTAAGCCGGGGCGCTTCCGTCTGACGAAGGAAGACAGGGTCCGGCGACCGTTCGAGTATCGAAAGGTCACGAAATGTGGGGTCCGATACCGGACACCCCATTTCCACATCCGGATGTTTGCCGGTCCGCAGGATCGTCAACGGCTCGGAATGGCCGTTAGCAGGAAAGTTGGGAACGCGTGGGAGCGCAACGGGATCAAGAGGAGGGTACGCGAGTACTTCAGGCTGAATCGGGAGAGAATACCCCCGAACACCGATATAGTGTTCGTTGCCCTCACCGGCGCCGCCGACCTGGACACCCATCAGCTCCGCCGCGAGTTGAATTCTTTCTTCGAGAAGGTGTTTGGACGATAGGTAGACTTTTTCTCACGGGGTTGATCAGACTCTACCAAATCACGATTTCACCATTGATCCCGTCGGCCTGTCGATTTCATCCCACATGCTCGCAGTACGCCCTCGAAGCCGTCTCCCAATATGGGGTGTGTAAGGGCTCCGGACTTGCCATTCGTCGTCTCCTGCGTTGTCGCCCCTTCGGACCGAGCGGATTCGACCCTGTTCCATAGATGGACCGCGGGCGTAAGACCCCGGCTTGCGGGAACAGAGTGAAACCGTTATACCCAGGGATTGTTCTGCGGGGAGAATGATGGATCGCAATCTTATATTGGCCATAGGCCTATCTGTTCTGATCATTGTCGTTTTTCAAGCCTATTTTCAGTCGACGGCTCCACCGTCGGGGAAAAAACCGCCGGCCGCCAAGGAGGCGGTAAAACAGGACGCCAAGGACTTTATTGACGTCTCACAAAAGGGGAAAACCGGGGGAGACGTCTCGGCGGAAGGCAAGACGGTGGATACGGCAGCCGATAGGGCGAAGTCCATGCAGCCCTCAGCGGAGACTCGTTCCGCGGAAGAAGCGCGCATCCGCTTGGTGTCGCCTAAGTATGAAGCCCTTTTGTCCTCAAAAGGCGGCCGCATAGTATCTTTCAAGCTGAAA
>JAZDOF010000295.1:0-2620 GCA_043799015.1 Pseudomonadota bacterium
CTGCTCACCGGCGTGATCCCCTCCGGGGATAGCTTCGATCTTCTATCGGGTCTATCTTGTCGAGCACCGGCGTCACAATCTGAGAGCAGATGGGGCTTAACAGGGCAAACGGGATGTCCAGCAAAAGTGCGAGACCATCCTCGACCGCCTCTAAAAACGGTTTTTGACCCTTACATATGGGCACGCATCCGTCGTACGGCTTCGCCTTGGGGCTCGCCGCAAATGACGGACAGACCAAGGCCGCCGTCAATACGACTGCAAACATAATCCTAACATATTTCATTATACGGATCTCCCTGTGTTTGCCTGGAAAATACAAGTGTAGCAAGATTATGGGGTGTAGGCAATAAGAGTAAGCGTTGGACTAACCACCTGTAATTATACCCTTATACTGTGAGGACCGGCAAGCTGCCGGTCCTACCGTTCTTTTGCCGTTACCGGCGTTCCAGCCGAGATTGGGGGCTCAAACGATGGACCGACAAACCAGCCCATCTTTGACGCCTATGGGAGGCAAGTGGGGGATTCGGAAGCCCCGATGAGGTTTGTGCCCACAAGCGGACACTACTTTCGGCAACGGGTATATGAGGTGCAGTACCCTCAACCGGTCCTCAGCTACAACAGGGGTCGTTTCCTTGCCAACAGGCCCTCCAGTACGGCTCGCCGATCTTTGTATCGTTCCTCCTGAAATAGGGGGATACACTTGGCCGATTCCAGTTGCCCCGCGGCCAACTTGAGCGCGAAGTTGAAGCATGTGCTTTCACCGCAGACCTTGCAGTTGGTCCGAGGCGTCAAACGATAGAGCTCCAGAGGCTGCAAGTTCTCGTGGGGTCTGTTATCCGGTTCTATCTCCGACCGTCTATCCCATATGCCGTTGACCATGGCGACGAGCCGTGCGACGACTTCTTCCGCCTGTTCACGAGTTTCCAAGCTGTCCACCGCGATACGATCCGGCCAGAACCCGATCTTGTGAACTTCCAGACGCCACGACAACGCGGGCACGTCGGGCAGGTACATGGCGCTTTTCAGTACGGCATTAAGATACGGAAGCGCTTCGCTTATGTCCGATGAAATGTGCGCTATGGCTTCGTATTCGAATTCCTCCACGCTGTGCTTCGATACCTCTATGTCTAATTTATAGGATTCTATAAGCATCTCGTCTCCTTTTCAGTAGGACCGGCCTCCGCTCCGGTCATTTGCAGCCGGCCGGCACGAACGACCAGGATAGATGATCAAAGGCCGGACGCCGTAAACGCACCGACGAGTACCGGATCACCTCTCCACTCGTGGTCGACTATTGGACATACCTGACGCGGAGGGTATTGCGCAAGCCCATTGTTTGCGGTGGTCGCCCGGCCTTTTGTCCGTACAGAGAGTTCGGATCAAGGAAAACCATGGATCGGGCAAATCCGCGATCGCCATCCCTAAGCCTATTGCTCGAAAACCCAACGGCGAGTATCATAAATCGCAAGCGTTCACCGCCAAGAAAAAATGATTAACCACGAAGCGTCACATGTCGCACTTTACCACCATCGCAACGCGGATTGTGTCCGAGGAGCACCTTGTCCGGGCACTGGAAGAACTCAACATTGAACATGAAGTGCGCCGGGCGGAGATCCGTGGATATCAAGGCATCCGAACGGAAGTGGAGATTCGCATTCCAACATCCAATCCGGATTACCAGATGGGTTTTCGGAAGCTGGGAGACCGTTACGAGCTTGTTGCCGATTGGTACGGGATCCCCGATGTAGACCGGGACCGGTTTGTCGCACGCATTACCCAGCGTTACGCATATCACGCGGCAAGAGAGAAACTTGAGGAACAAGATTTTGCCGTTGTTGAAGAAGAGGTCCTTGCCGACGGCACCATCCACTTGACGGTAAGGAGGATGCTATGACCATAGTGGGCCTATCGGAGACCCTATGAGCGAAATACAGGAAATCGACGTATTTGTGGCCAAGGACGGGACCGTTAAGATCGAAGTGCGCGGAGTCAAAGGAAAGAAATGCTTGGACCTTACCGAAGGTGTCGAGACGCTTCTCGGAGGTAGGATCACGGACCGCACCCACACCGACGAGTTCTTAGCGGAAGATCAGGAACTCGTGGATGAGGAAACCGTGCGGCGGACCGGATCTTGACGGGCACATCCCGGATTGGATCCCGACTCGGCAATTACGGAAAGCTCAGAGGACGGCGTTACCGTTATGATAATAGATTGCCACGTACACCTTATGCCTAAAAGGGTCCGAGAGGACCGGTCGCCTTTCTGTGAACGGGATGCCGGATTTTGCGCCGTTTACAAGTCCGAAAAGAGCCGGCTGGCCTCCGAGTCCGACATAATCGACTACATGGACCGATCGGACATCGCGAAGGCCGTCGTGTTCGGCTTTCCATGGGAAGACCCCACGCTTATCGCCGTCAACAACGATGAAGTGTGGGAGTTCCACGAACGTTTTCCCGACAGGATAATCCCCTTTGCCGTACTCTCTCCCGATTTGGACGCGGCCATGGTCGACGAAGCCCTTCGGACCCTCAACGGCGGGTTTGCAGGGGTGGGTGAATTAGCCGCCTACCACGATGGTTGGACAAGGGACAACCTGGCTCGCTTGGACCCCGTGTGCCG
>JAZDOF010000316.1:0-4130 GCA_043799015.1 Pseudomonadota bacterium
GTCGGCATGGTGCATAAACGCGTTAATGTTGGATACCTCGAGCCCGTTGTCGCGCAATGCCGATTGAATGTCCCTAATGTCCGCGGGTTTCAGATGAAGGGGGTAAGCATGCGGAACGTCCGCCATGATCTCGATCCCCTCATAACCTATGGCTGCAATCGTCCTGATAGCCTCGATAAGGGTGGTGCGCAGGAAAGCGTTGGAGCTGAACGCGAACTTCATCGTGCGTGATCCTCCGTCAGATTCTCTTCAGATACTCCAAGGCCTCCGACGCGACTTGTTCGGGACGGTGGGGATAGGTGTACAACTCTACGGTAACAAATCCCCCATAGCCCTGTCGCCTTAGCAGTCGGAAAAGCCTTGGGAAATCCATGTCTCCGTGCCCCGGCACGAGATGATAGTGCTTCCGGTCCTTTATGTCCTCGATATGTATGTGAAAGATCCTGTCCCCCAACCTTCGGATGACCGATTCGGGATCTTCGCCCAGCACGTGGCTGTGTCCGAGATCGAGATTGGCGCCCAGCAACGGCGATTCCACGTCGTCAATCAGGGCGGCGAGCTCTTCACAGCTTTCGATCAGCAGGCCGGGTTCGTACTCGATGCCGATGCGCACCGACATCGGGGCTGCATGGTCGAGCAGTTCGTCCAAGGAGTCCCGCAATAGCCCCATGGATTCCTTCGGCAGGACGCCCGGAACCATTCTCCCCGACGTGAGGCTCACGCAATCGGAACCGAGCCGATGGGCCATGTCGATGCACTTTTTCGAGTATTCGATGCGTCGACGCCTCAACGACGGGTCGGGAGCGGCAATTGAGGGCTCGAACAGCGGCTCCCAAAACTCACGTCCATAAAAGCCGACCGCGGTGTTTGCATTAATGTTGGCCGCCTCGATGCCTTTGCTTTGCAGGAGGTCCCCAAGTCGCTGCAGATCGTCTTCCGTGACGGACTCCGCATACAAATGAGGGGTATCGGCCAGCAGTTCGACTCCATCATAGCCCAGCGATGCAATATGCTCGACCGCATCGAACACGGAGCGGCGTACGTAGGCATTGGTGCTGAAGGATAGTCGTAGATCGCGTGTCATGTGGTGTTACGCACCTGCTTCAACTTCGCCGCGTATTCCAGGAGCAACCGGTACTGTTCATAAAGCGCGTGTTCGTTCACACCCAACGGGGATTTGAAATAGCACGCCAGGTGGGGCATAAGACCGGCTTCGCCTCGTCGATGTGCCGCCTCGGCCAATCGGACCAAGTCCAGTACCAAGGGGGCCGCGAGAAGGGAATCAAGCCCCTGCCATACGAACTGGAGCGACATTTTGGATCCCAGGAAACCCTTGAAGTGTACGAAATCCCATGCAATCTTTTGATCGCTCAACGAAGGTACGTAGTTGATTGAGACATGGGAATGGGGCCGGTAACCAAGGATTTGGCCGAGTACGGCATCTTTGGTCTTGATCTTCGATGCCTTGTTGTCGGGATGCTCCAGCACGCACCCGTCCATATTGCCGAGTATGTTGAAGCCTTCCCAGCTCAAGACCTCCAGGTTTCGGCAGGGAAACATGGGCGCCAAGGCTGACTTTACCAGGGTTTCCCCGGTCTTTCCGTCGTTGCCCATTACGGGGACGCCTTGCTGTTCGGCCGTCCGGATCATGGCAGGAAAAAGAATGCCGTTGGAAGGAGTGAAGTTGATGTACGGACAACCGCATCCGATGGCCGCGTACGCGTAGATCGTCCCGGCTCGAAAGCAATCTTCGCGATTATCGTCGAGATATTTCTCGAACGAGGCCGGGTCTTGGTGGCATTCCCCAAGTTCTATGGGAGGTTCCGTTGAAGCAAGGTTCACGACCACCACATCGTCAAGGGTGTTGGCCGTTTTGAACCTCCGGATAAACTCCGTTACTCGTTCTATTTCTTCACGTACGGTCCGGCCTTTCTCGATGTTATCAGGTGCGAGGCATTGAATGGCTTCTCCGCAATTCTTAGACGATCCAGGGGATATGTGCTCGTCAATCAGGGCAAGTTGGTCCTTGAAATCATGCACGACAGCGGAAGCTACTCCCCCCACTTCGCGTGCGAAATCTCCCGCGGACTCCACGATCCCGCCGGAACGGATGTCGCAGCCCCCGAACACCAGGGTTTCCACGGGAATCAGTCCGAGTTCCTTGAAAGGCTCGGTCGCGGTTATCATGCCCGTGGTATCGGTCAGTCCGTGTCGAAGGGCCAGCGATCCGAGGACGACGGCCGAGGAGATGGACCCCAGGGCGCCGACTATCCATGCGCCGATTCGCCTGTCGGTCATATATGCTCCCGAGTATTCTCCGGGGCCCTACCGCCGGCATCCGTTCCGCACACCGACCGTATGGCCGTTGCCGGGAAGCGCCTTGACGTAGACGAAAAAACCGGAACCTGGTTGTTCGGTTACGGCAGTCCCAGGGGCCGGCTCTCTTACGCCCCTTTGGGGTTCAAACGCCGAACCGATTTCAGGCAACCGGTATGGACGTCAACGGCTCGGAAAATGTTTCGTTTTTGCAGTTCGAAGAATAGCACTACGTGCCGATTCAGTCAAACGACCTCTCGGCCCCATAGGCGTCAAAATAACGGTCCAATCTTTATGATATCATGTGGTTATATTCCGCCAGCTCTTCCTTACAGCAAAGACCGACAGAGAAATCCCCCCCAACCCCCCTTTAGAAAAGGAGGGGGGAATCGGTCTCTTACCCCCCTTTTGTAAAGGGGGGCGGGGGGGATTTTTTCTTCTGCCTGTCGCCCTATTTTGACGCCTGTGCCTCTCGGCCCCCGGTCGCCTTTCCCGCTCCAAATGCCGTTTCGAGATCGAGCAGGCGGTGCACGGGACGTGGAAGTTGACAAAGGGAATTTCTTTTTGGTAAGAACTATATGATTGTACATGGTAAATCAACCAAGGCGCGTGTCGGACAAAAATGCTCGGCAATTCCGTGATTCACAGAGCAATCGGTTTGGTATTAATGGTCTCTCTATGGCTTGTTCCGAGCGTTTTTGCGGCGCCCAAGCCCGCCGAAGCCGACAAGAAGGCACCTCCCAGGCCTGCGGCGGAAATAGTCGCCGAAGCCAAAGAGCATTACCTCAATGGTAGATTTTCCGCGGCCGTACGCTCGGCCTCCGCGGCCATTCGTCTCGACAAGAATAGGGCCGAGGCCTACAGGATAAGGGGCGAGGCTCATGACCGCCTTGGCTTGAGGGAACGGGCCGTGAGAGACTATACCGCCTACCTCGACCTGAACCCGAAGGAAGCCAAGGTGTACATTTGGAGGGGTGACGCGAACAATCATCTGCTCAACCACGAGGCCGCTCTGAAGGACTACGAAGCGGCTTTGGCCCTAAACCCGAAGTCCACTGATGCGTACATCGGTAAAGGTCTTGCTTATGTGGGCTTGGAACGGTATACCGATGCCATAAAGGCGTACCAGTGGGTCCTTACCCAGATGCCGAACAACGCGGAAGTATTGGGTAATATGGGGCTTGCCTGCATGATGGCCGGGCGCCCTTTGACCGCTGTGACTTATTTTGAACGAGCCCTCGCCTCGGAAACCGACCCCCAGTGGCGCCTACGGATCGAAGGGTGGCTAAAGGAGATCGAAACGCGAGTGGATGCCGTATCCCCCAAAAAGGCCGGTCAGGCCGGTCGAAGGACCGGTGATCGCCCCAAGGAGAAGCTCTGGTAGAGCCCCTCGATTTCCGGTGTCCGGCAAGATCGAAGACCGGTCGGCTCTTTCGTCGCCCCAAGTGCGGGCAAGTACCGAACAAGGGAACGCCGGCGTGACTTCCAAGTCAGTCGCCGTTATGTAGTGGAGGACCAAGTGATACCTATTGTCTCCATCGTGGGTAAATCCGACGTGGGAAAGACAACGCTAATCGAAAAGATCATCGGAACCCTCAGGAACCGGGGCTACCGGGTCGCCACCATCAAGCACGACGCTCACAGCTTTGAAATCGACCACAAAGGCAAGGACTCCTGGCGCCATAAACACGCCGGGTCCACCATGACCGTCATATCGTCCAAAGAGAAGATCGCCGTAGTGGCTGATTCCGACCACGACCGTACGCTCGACGAAATCCGAGAAAAGTTCATACACGGAGTGGACATCATCATCT
>JAZDOF010000325.1:0-3187 GCA_043799015.1 Pseudomonadota bacterium
TCAGGCACCCGCCTTCGGCCACCATCACGAATCGGAGACCAGTGGGGGGGGGCCTAACTACTTCTCTTCTTAATGGCCCTTTGGCTCTTGCCAAGACTGGGAATGAAGCAGGATGTGTAGACGGATGTCGCTTCAGGGGCAGTAAACCAGCCTAGTCCTGCTGCCATCTATCCATTTTCACTAGGATCACCCGTCACCCAACATCGCGGCTCACCGGTGATTTGCACTTTTTCGGGCCAAGTTTCACGCAAGGCGCTATAATAACGTGCCGTCGGAACCTGAATAACGAAGGAACCGGGGAACGGACGGAGGGAATACGGATGGCAGATGCAGCGACGCTGCTTCCGGGCACTGAGGTGCAGGCGCGGGGGCTCCGTTGGGAAATAGTTGCCGGTGAGCACCTCGGGGCTCAGACACTGTACCGGCTCCGTGGTCTTGAAAACGCGGTAATGGGTAAGGAATTCGACCTGCTAAACCCGTTCGAGGCCATCGAACCGGTCCTACACGAAATCCGGCCGGACCACGCCGCCCCGCTTGCGAATTGGCTCGTTTACCACCAAGCGTTTCTTCTGGATCAGGCTCTCGGGCCACGGGCCTTGTCCGCCGTGCAACCCGGGAGGCTGCGCATCGAGTCGTATCAACTGGTTCCCGTATTGCGGGCAATCAAGATGAGCCGGCCCCGGTTGTTGCTCGCGGACGGCGTGGGACTCGGGAAGACTATTCAGGCGGGACTGGTAATTACGGAATTGGTTGCGCGGAGGTTGGCGCACCGTATCCTTGTCGTCTCGCCTGCCGGGCCGCTAATGCAACAGTGGCAGATGGAGATGCGCGAACGGTTCGGTCTACGTCTAGAGGTTATCGACCGTGCGAAACTCCAAGAGGTCCGCCGGAGCACCGAACTTGGCTCCAACCCCTTTGATCATGTTTCCTTGGGACTGGTTTCCTTGGACTTCCTCAAGCAGGAAAGCGTTCTGGACCAGCTTGAGCGCTCAAGCTATGACGTCGCGGTCATTGACGAAGCACACCACTGCATGGAAGTGGGTGCCGGCCCAACCCGGGAAGATTCGCAACGGAGACGACTTTCAGAGGTACTTTCGCAGCGCTGTGATGCTCTCTTGCTCCTAACGGCCACACCGCACGACGGGCATGATCGGTCGTTCTCTTCTCTCTGTGAGCTGCTTGATCCGTCCCTGGTCGATGGCCGCGGCGCACTTCGCGGACAAAGGTACCGCGACCACGTAGTACGCCGACTCAAGAAACATGTGCTCGTGCCTGACCCCGACAATCCGGGAACTTCGAAGCCCTTGTTCCCGGATCGGGTGGTTACTCCCGTCCCGGTTGAACCGGATGCAGGCAGGCAGGCCAAATTCATAGCGCTCCACAGGTCGCTGCTGGACCTGGTCGCCGAGGTCCTGCCCCGCTCTCTTAGAAGCAAGAATTACAGCGACGTCCTGGCATGGATAGCGCTCTTGAAGCGAAGCGTGTCAACCGTTGTCGCTTTCGAGGAAACGCTGAGGGTTGTGGCGGACCGATTCCAGGCGTTCCTCACCGACACGGCCGAATTGCAGGAACTCCGCAGACAGCGGATTCGTTCCCTTCGGGACTATGAACGCAAGCTGGAGCGTTTTGGGTTTATTACTGCGGAAGAGGAACAGGAGCGCAGTACCTTGGAAGCTGAGGACATAGCCCAGCAGTTGGCTTCAATGCACAGGGAGCTCCGGCGAGATTCCCGTAAGCATGCCAAGGTTTCCGACGTCGTTGCGCATCTTGATGAATTGGTCGCCTTGGCTGAGGAAGCCCGTGGTGAAGACCCGAAGTTGGAAGTCCTCGCGGAGACGATCCGTGGAATTCGTCAAAACGAGCCGAATGCGAACGTCCTGGTATATACCGAGTATATAGACAGCCAGTGGGCCGCAGTCGCTAAGATCAAGGAATCGGACCTCGGCACCGTCATCACGATGAACGGTCAGGACGATGAAAAGACGCGCATAGGGACTACTGAGCGCTTCCGTAACCATGACGGTTTAATCCTTGTGAGCACCGACTCCTCGGCCGAGGGGCTCAATCTGCATCAACGGTGCCGGCATCTGATCCACCTGGAACTACCGTTCAACCCAAATAGATTGGAACAGCGCAACGGTCGTATTGATCGCTACGGGCAAACGGTGGAACCGCATGTCCGGTACCTGTTTCTCCGCGGGACGTTCGAGGAACGCATCCTATTGCGGCTCATCGCCAAGTATGAGAAACAAAGGTCCTGTCTCACCTTCGTTCCCAATACGCTGGGCATCAGTACATCTACCGACGTAACCCAATCACGGTTGCTCAAGGGGCTCATCCAAGAGAACCGGAAGCTTTTTCAAGAAGAGCCGCCCATCTTTGACGTTCTCCGCTGTGACGAGAACGAAGGAGCGGACGAGGCGACAAGAGAACTCCTTGAAGAGATCGACCGGAGCTTACGCTCATATCAAGACGCGGCTCGTTCCCACGCGTGGCTCGGGGATGCGGGCCTTAATGCGGAGGAGAACCTTCGGAATGAAGCCGACAAGGCTAGGGAAGAAGGATCGCGTGCGGAGAGCGTGGACTTGCCCCGGTTCATCCGTGACGCGGTCCAACTCGACGGTGGGCAGGTGATCGGTCAAACGGACGACGTTTACTTCACCGTAAAGCTCCCTCCGCAATGGACCCACGGCCTGGATGACCTCCCCGGTTATGATGCGGACCAACGCATCCTTCGCCTAACGCGGCATTTGGATGTAATGGATGACGGGCATGGCAAATCGGTGGGTTTTCTTGGACGGGCGCATCCGTTAATTCGGAGGGCTTTGGATAGGGTGCGTAACATCTCGTTCGGCTCAGCGGCTGAACAGGGCCAAGATCCCCGGGCTAGTGTCGTTCAGGCTGACGTAACGGAACCGACCCTTCTCTTCACCTTCCTGGGCCGTGTTATGAGCAGGGCGGGGCGAGAGTTTGAGCGTGTCTTGGCAGTTCGAATCGGTCGCAACGGGTGTCTCCAATTCCATGAATCGGCAGAGGGGTGGATGCATACGGCCGATGTTTCAAAAGCCGGCCGCACCACGGATGTGTGGAAACACCACTTTGAAAGCTGGGCGGGTGACGCCGGCAGGAAAGCTTTAGAGACCGCGACGGCCGGCTTCGTGCCGATTGCGCAGGAATTCGCTAAGCT
>JAZDOF010000327.1:0-4998 GCA_043799015.1 Pseudomonadota bacterium
GCGCTTCTCGGCGCAAATACCTCGACGTATTCTTCGACTCCTTCCAAGACCGACCTGGAGCGCCGGGCAAACGCGAAACACCGCGTTTGTGCGGACGAGTACTTGGTGGTGCCGTGATAACAGCCACGATAATCTACACCCGATTTCGTCCCTTGCATAGACTCGCGCGGTGTATCATCAACCGTGGAAATCGATCCGAGGCGGTTGTGCCGGCGGTAGGGACACTGGTTACCAAAGCTTGGCTTGATACTTTTCCAGCAGCTCTCTCAATGCTCGGCCGGCCTCAATGGCATTGCCGGCCTCGGTCCTGGCCCCGACCAACGCGACATACATATTCTTGAGCCGGCGCATCCACTCGGCAAGGTACGCCTCACCCGGGAACCCATCCCCGGATGCCTTCGGGGAGGCACCGCCGAGCTCAGGTACGGACGGCGGCGCGTCTCCGAGGAAGCACACGTAGTTACCGATCAGATGACACGTTATGAAGGCCTGGGTCCTCCTGAAGTTACCCGGGTCCTGGTTCCGGAAAGAGCTCCCCGCCCCCGTAGCGATTATGGTTGGGAGTCCGGCAAATCTTTCGCCCTCCAAGTACGCTGCCTTAACGATGGTATCGGTGACCGATCGGAACCAGTCCGGGGTGAGCCCGGTGGCTCCCAACAGATGGGGATCGTTCTCAAGATTGGCCAGGTTTTCTTCCCATCTCTTCATAACGAGTTCGGCAAACCTGTAAGCCTCGGCCGGAGGTCGTACCGCGCCCTGGATGCCACGGACCTGTTGAACCGGCCGGCCCTGCTCCGCCTGTTGTTCGACCCGGCCGTCCGGTCTTGCTCGTACGGCCCTTCGTCTACGCACTCCGTCCGCGCCGGCCGCAGGCTCGTTGCCCCCCGGGCCGTTCACGGACGCGAAGTCATTTCCGGGACCAACGCCGGCCCCGCCGCCTCCACGCTTGTATGCCTCATCATAAAGGGTCTCAATCTGATTCTCCGTCAGGACGAGACGTTGCAGCACATGACCGAACACGGGAGCTTCGTATTCTAACTCATCAAGTTCCTTGATCCTTTGGTCCGCTTCCTTCTGGGCCTTTTCAACCGAGGCGTCATCAAGCATCAAGGGAGCGCTGATCCTTTCCAGCGCCTGGAAGATTTCATCCAGCTCCAGGTTCAGCATCCGGCTTTTCTGACCAGGCTCCAGACCGCTGCACAGGGCATCGAGGAGGTACTGAATGCCGTTTCTACCCGGAGAAGTAACTTCGTTCCAACTTTTCACAGGATCGGAAAAGTGGGAGCGGACCAGTGAATTGTCCGAGTAGTAAGCAAAAAGCTGAGCCAACCAGGGTTTGTAGTCCTCCCTTACCAGTTCCGACCCGTTGTGACGCTCGAAAACGACCTGGTCCACGTTCGGGTTCCTCAACCAGTAACAGTTGGAAAACGGGCCTCGGCGGTCCCACCTGAGCACCCAGTTTTCAGTGGCTTTTCCTATCCGGGCAAAGAAATCTTCAAACGCGTTCTTGAGACGACTCTCCCATCGCACGGGCGACGATGGGTCTTCACCCCCCTTTTTCTTCACCAGAGTGTCGTCGAATTTCGTGAACGCGACGTACAAGCTCAACGGCTTATCGTGTCTTTCCGCGGAGGTTGCACCGTGAGAACGTTTAATCCACTTTTGAACGAGGTACGGGAGCGACAAAGCTTCCGGGTTCCCCGGCGGACAGCACAGCACCAAGCCGTTTATGTCCCGCATCTCCACATAACGGTCGAATAGGTATGCTATTTTTCCGCGGAGGAACACCTCGGCGAGAAGATCCACCTCTTCAGGGGTCGCCGGGGCTTGCTCCAAATCTTCCAACTTCAGTCCGGAACCTCGGGCCCTTGCGCCCGGGAAATCCAGAATGTCGCAGTACTGCATGAACTCCGCAGCGCGATCCCGGGGGACTTCCAAAGTCAATTCGGCCGTCAGGGCGGCCAAGAGGCTCCTGGGGATCGAGCCGGCCCTCCTGGCCATATTCATTATCCGCACGAGACCGTCATCGGTTTTTCGCAAGTGAAACTTGAGGCTCTGAACGTCCAGAATGCTTTCGAATCGTGGGATCAAGCTTTCCGGCTGCACCCAAACCTCAGTGGAGCCAAGGCCGTGGACGGTTTGGGCCAGTTTGTCGAACAACTCCGTCATGGCATTTGATCGTCCCCAAAGCCACGACAAATATTGCACGTGTACCTCAAACCCCTTAACCGCGACGACGGATCTGAAAAACTGCCAGTAGTCCAACTCACCCAAGTAAAAGAGGCTTTCGCGTTCCAATTCGTTGATGACGTAGTTTTCCACGTCGAAGATGTCGTCCATGGTCAACAGCGTGTTGCGATCCTCCGGCGCGGACCTGCATCTCTCTTGAAACTGTTCGAACTCGTCCCGGTCAATCTTGGTCGTGGGACCGCATTCGTACGCGAAACCGTTAACGAATATCTTGACGAGGTCCGTCTTGGACAACAGGTCCACATGTACGGGAAAAGAGGGGTCCAGGACTTTCCTGGGGTTGCAGGTGAATCTGGTCACCTGCGCGGTGCTTTCCTGTCCTCCTTCAGGGTTTATATCCTTAAGGAAGTCTTTCACGCCATGTTGGCCCAGCACGATTTCCAGGTTTGAACTGTGGCCCCTGGTAAGCTCGTTGACCAGATAGGATTTCCCCGATTGGCTGGGGCCGAATACGCCGACGGTCATGGGATGAAGCGCGACGCTCTCGATGTTGCTCACGGCCTTGAATCGTTTCGAGACCCGGGACAGGAATTTGTCCTTTTCCTTCGGAGACAGGTGCGAGGTCTCCGACCATTCCTGGATTCCCCGAATAAGAGCCAACACCTCGCCCGCACGCCTCTGAATTTTTCGGTCATTATCCGAAGGAAAAACGTAAAGCGGCATCCTCGACTACCTCCCGGGACAGTTCGAGCAAATGAAATGCACACTGCGACCGCCCGAGGAATGGTTGACGGTCACCTCAGCCTTAAACTCCTTCAAAGACAGAACACCTATCCTCACCTGGGAGCCTATGGCCTCAAGCCCGCTATGGGGATTGAGGAACTGAATGAAACCGTTAGGATTCCTGACCACTTCACCGGGGGCCGATGGGTCCACGCGTATTTCCCAACGTGCCGCCGCATCGGCAGGGACTACTTTAAGATCAAATACACGCGCCACATTCTTTTCGTCCACTTCTATTTTACTTCGCGGAGGCTCTTCGATATGAATCACGGGTTTTTGGCCGCGGACCCGGGGATCGTGGATTACCGTCGGGGGCCGCATAGGATCGCGCAGGACATGCACGTTGCGGGTTTGATCCCACACCACCGTTCCCTCGTCCCAATGCCGCCCGGTGCCGGGAATCCAAACGTAATCGCTCTTACCTTCATCCCAAACACGGACCTTGCCCACCGTGGAGGGGCCCGCCACGGTGCTCTTTTCCTCGACGACAACATGACCGGTCTTTGCGGCGGGCTCGGTTTTCTTCAGATCCGGCGGCGGGAGCGGCTTGACGACCCGCGGTTCTTCGATTATTTTCGCTTCCTTCTTCTTGTCCGCAGCATCCTTATAATAGAGAAAATAGGCTAGGAGCGCGGCACAAAGCAGCAACAGCAGAACCGCGGGAACGGCCCATTTCCACCATGGGGTAGGGGGCTGTGCGGGGGGTGGGGCCATGCCGTCCTTCAAAGGAGAAGGAGGTTTTGCACCCGAACCCGGTCCCGACCCGGGCAAATCCATTATGAGGTCAAATCCGGCCGGTTCCTGCGGGCTATCGACATCCGGTTTGCCCGGGACCGCGGCCATGGCCCCTGCGGGAACCGCGGCCGCGGCAGGGACCGCTGCATTGGTCATGATCATCTGGGGCTCAGGACCCTGTTCCACCAAACCCCAACCCGTTATGATCGGTTTGCCGTCAAGGACGTAAATGAAGTCGTCGGTAGGGACCTGAATTTTTTCAAGTATTTGACCCAGGTCCCGCATGGCCTTTGATTGGTCCTTGGCCAGTTTCTTGCCTTCGGTGCGGAGCAGACCCAAGGCGTTCTCAACCTTTTCCCGTACTCGGACCTGCTCGACGTCTCCGAGGTCCTTGAAGGCCAGCAGCGAACCTTCGCCGTTTACCTCCCACAGCACTTCCGATGGGAGCGTGCGGTCGCCTTTTTCAATACGTCCGCGAGGGAGAAAGCAATCGAACCCGCGAGATTTCTCCGCGAAATCGGTAACCGCGGGGTGTCCGAACAACGGTTGACCGCCGTAAATGAGAGCGGCGTAATTGGATAGTTTTTGACGGATTATGGTTTGATTCATCGGTCTTCCCCTGGAAAGTCCTAGAATAGGACTTCAGCCTTCTGCAGGGTTTGTTTCGTTTTATTGTTGCCGACCCAAAACGATGCAATCCTCCGCACTCGGCCGCCCTGGGCCGGCACCTGTCCGGACTTCGCTGAATGACGATCGGGGTTGTACAACTGGCCTTCTTCGTTGCGAAACGTGAACATCTGAGACACACGGGACAGGTGGTCCGCAACCACTGTCAGAAGCAGCGTTCTTTCCGTCTCATCGAACTCCCTGACATTCTCGAGGAATTTGTTTGCAAGGGCGACCATCGAATGCACCGAGGTGAGCGTGCCGGGTTCCGCCCCCATATGGAGGCTCATTCGGGGGAGGGAATACAGGCAGGCATACCCCAAGCTTATCGCAAACTCCGGGTTTGCCTCGATAATAAACTTGGTAAGGTCCGAGTTGTCCCCGAACGCCTCTCTTACCCTACGCAACAGCTCTTCGCGCGTGAGGAGCGCGTTTTGCTCGCCGGCTTCCTTGATTCGCCGCGTGTCCACCAGTATGTCTTCGCACCGTTTGTCCAACTCCGCTCGTTCCAGCTCCAACCTTTCCTTCAGCGTTTGCAGTTCTTGGACCATTCCCCTCAGTTGCTTGAGTTCCTTGTCTCTCTGTTTCACCTGGGAATTGGCTACGGAAACATCGCGCTCAAGA
>JAZDOF010000333.1:0-6897 GCA_043799015.1 Pseudomonadota bacterium
GTGCGAGCACCGTCACCACCGGTAAGAGCCATAGCAGGGGCAGTCTGAAGTAGTTGTCGTACAGCTCCGTTGCGAACCACGTGGCCGCAAGGAAAGCCACCGCAACGACCAACAGGATCCACCACAGGTTCCCCGCGGCCCTTCCGGCCCGCTCTTCAAGAGCCCCTTCGGACTTGATCGCCAGCCATATGGCGCCATGCACCGTGAAAAGAAGCACGAACAAGACTCCGCCAAGGAGACCGTACGGGTTGAGCAAAGTCAGCAAAGTCCCGTGGAAAGCACCCTCTGCGTCAATGGGAATCCCCTTGAAGATGTTGGCGAACGCGACGCCAAGAAGAAGGGCCGGCACGAAACTTCCCACGAAATGGCACAGATCCCACGTTTTGTACCATCCTTCCCCAGCCGGCTCCTTTCTGTATTCCGCTGCGACTCCGCGAAGGATGAGGGCGAACAGCAGCAGCAACAGAGGCGTGTACAATGCACTGAACATCACGGCATACGCGGAAGGAAAAGCCGCAAACGTAACGCCTCCGGCCGTAATCAGCCAGACTTCGTTGCCGTCCCAGAAGGGTCCCATGGAATTGTAGATGACTCTTCTTTCATTGTCGTCTTCGGCAAGGAAGGGCGCGAGGGTTCCGGCTCCCAGGTCGAAGCCGTCGAGAAGGAAATACACCGCCCAGAGAACGCCCCAAAGAATGAACCAAATTGTTTCCAGCATGATCGTACACCCCTTTGCTATCTCGCCGGCACGGAGATCGGCGCGGGCCCCTGCCGAGAGTACTTGGCGATGAGATAGAAACAGACCAACCCCAGCACCGAATAGACAACTATGAACGCACCCAAAGACAAACCGACCTGAGTGCCGGACACGAACTTGGACGCGGCGTCGGAGGTTTTCATCAGCCCGTATACTATCCAAGGTTGCCGACCGATTTCGGTAACGGTCCAGCCCAGCGAGTTCGCTACATAGGGCAGGGGAATGCACAAGATAAGCAACTTAAGGAGTCCCGGGCTTGATTCCGGGTTGTTTCGCTTCAGCCAAGCAGCGACACTTACCGCGGCAAACAACAGACCAAGACCCACCATTATCCGGAACGACCAGAAAGTCGCCGCCACAGGAGGCCTCAGATCCTTGGGGTAATCTTTGAGACCCTTGTAGACTCCGTCGGAATTGCCTGTAGCAATCCAGCTCAACAGTTTGGGAATACCCAGGATTTGAACACCGTTACGCTCGTTTGCTTCGTCGGGGATCGCGAACAGATACATGGGAGCTCCTTTTGTGGTCTCCCATACCGCCTCGGCGGCCGCGGCCTTTGTCGGCTGAGCCTTCATCATCTCCTGACCGTGGAAATGACCGATGAACAGTTCGGCGACCGCGAATATCACGGCAAATGTCGCGGCTATCCTAAAGGATCTTTTGAAGAACGCGACTTCCTTGCCGCGCAGCAGGTGGTAGGCGCTTACACCCATCATGAAGAAGCCCGAGAGAATGTACGCTGCACTTATAACGTGTAGGAACATGAAAATCGCGTAAGGCTGCGTGATAACCGCCCAAAAGTCATCCAGCTCCGCACGCCCGTTCCGGATCACGAACCCGACCGGATGCTGCATCCATGAATTCGCCACCAGGATCCAGTAAGCGGAGATGTTCGACGCGACGGCAACAAGCCAAATCGTGACCGCATGAGCCTTTGGCGACAGCCTCTTCCATCCGAACGTCCATACCCCGATGAACGTGGATTCCAAGAAGAATGCTACCGTGGCCTCTATCGCCAGTAGAGAGCCGAAGATGTCGCCGACGTACCTCGAATAGCGGGACCAGTTAGTTCCGAACTGGAATTCCAACGTGATGCCCGTCACCACGCCTAGGACGAAATTGATCACAAACAATTTGCCCCAGAACTTGGCCATCCTCTTGAATTCCGCATCACCCGTCGTAACGTATTTTGTCTCCATAATTGCCGTTAGAAGCGATAAGCCGAGGGTTAACGGCACGAACAAAAAGTGAAAGTAGCTCGCAACAGCGAACTGGAGACGAGAAAGCTCAACAACGTCCATGGAGAGCCAACCCCCTTTCTTGACATAGGAAAACAGTCTTCTCCTCGTTCAGCGCCACGCGACGACAAGTAACGAAGAGGTTGCCCAACGGATAAGCACAACTCGTGCCGGCATCGAAGAGCGGGGGGGTTAGCGATGAGTGTCCGAAAAAACGGTAAGATGGAGTTGAGAGACCCCTGGTGAGGAGATTGTGAACGGGGTTTTACAGCGGCGGCATGTGCGATTGTGCAACAGCGACCGGCGGTCAACCGGAAAATAGGGGGGTTACGGTCGGGCAAAGCGGGCGATATCGCACGCGAAGGGTCACCCCAATGTGCGATCCTGCCCCGAATCTTCGATCCCCGCGAGTAGACGCCTCAGCGTATATCGCGATATCCCCAATTGACGCGCTGCCTCCTGCTTGTTGCCTCCGCTCCGGCGAAGACTTTCCATAACCATCTCTCGCCTGATGTCACGAACGACCTCTTCCAGAGAAGGCATCGGAGGGAAAGAAAAGGTCCGGCATCGATCGGTCGGACAGGTGTCTCCCGGGTTCAGGAAGGCGCTGTCTATACTGCGGCCCCTGGACATGATGATGGATCGCTCGAGGAAGTTCCTGAGTTCCCTGACGTTTCCCGGCCATGAGTAGGCGCGAAGTCTCAGCAGGGTCTGTTCGGTCATTTCCGGGAGATTTTGCAGTTGCATGTCCGTTTTGAGCGCGCGCAACAGTCGCTCGACCAATAGAGGAATGTCCTCGACGCGTTCGCGAAGGGGAGGGACTTTCACCCACACCACATTTAGTCGATGAAACAGATCGAGTCTAAAACGCCCTTCAGAGACTTCCACTTGCAGATTCCTGTTTGTTGCCGCCACGATGCGAGCATTGACCTTGATCGGTTTGCGGCCCCCAAGGCGGGTAAACGTCTTGGTTTCAAGGAACGTAAGCAGCTTTGCCTGGAGGTTCAGGGAGAGTTCGCCTATTTCGTTGAGAAGAAGCGTGCCGCCTTCCGCTAGTTCCACCAGGCCTTTGGTTCGTACGCCGGCACCGGTAAAAGCGCCGGCCTCATGCCCGAACAACTCGGATTCGGCCAGGTCCGCCGGAACCCCCGCGCAATTCAGGGAAAAAAAAGGACCGGAAGCCCGTTCCGAATGGTCGTGGATATAGCGTGCAAGGTAGTCTTTTCCGGTCCCGCTTTCCCCGGTGAGCAGCACAAGGCTGTCCGTGGAAGCGGCCATACGCGCGGCTTCGATGGTCTTTCTCATGGACTCGGAAAGATAGTCGGGGTGGGATTGGGGGGGTGTCTCCACAACATGCTTTCGAACGGTTATGTCTCGCGACATTCCGCATATTCCCATAATGGCCCCTGTTGCGTCTCGAAGAGGCACCCTAACATCATGAAAGGTGAGCGCAACCCCGTTAACCGTCCTGGAGTGCTCTTCCTCGACCGACTCGCCGGCCAACACCCGGACATCCACTTCTCTTAGGTGCCTGGATGCCCGCTCCCCGTAGAGCTCTTCATCCCTAAGACCGAGAATTCCCGCCGCCGGCCGCGAGAGTATCCTCTCCATGGCGGGGTTTACGTGAGTGTAGCGATGCTGCAGGTCCTTGATGAAAATGACGTCCCGTGCGCTTTCGCATATTGCCCGGAACCTTTCTTCACTGAGGCGGAGGGCCTCTTGGGCTTCTTCCCGCTCTCGAATTTCGCGTCGAAGGTTTTCGTTTGCCGCACGCAGCTCCTCGGTTCGCCGTTCGACGCGGCGCTCCAACTCCCAGCCTGCCAGTCGGAGCTCTTCCTCCGCCTTTTTTAGGGGCGTGACGTCGCGCGCCAAGTGAACGCTCCCGATGACTTCTCCGTTCTCATCCTCAATGGGGGAAACGCTCACCCTGAAGGTGCCGCCAAGTCTCAGGTCGCATACGTCCGCGAAGTGTTCCTTGCCGTCCCGGAGCAATCGGGAATGCGGACAGCGGGCAATGGGAGCGCTCGTACAGTGGATCACTTCGTAGCAGCTCCTGCCGACCGCATCGTTATGGGTCACATTAAGTACTCGGGCCATGGCGGTGTTCATGAAGATGATGGTATGGCTTGAGTCCAAAACCATCATGGGATCGGGAAGCGCGTTGAATGTTCGGTCCCACTGACTCAAGGCGCTGTTGAAATCCGGACGTGCTCCGTCCGAAAGCCCCGGCGTTCGCGGTTGATCCCGGTCCTTGGTTGTTTGACGGTTCATCCTTCGTAACGTCCTGAAGCTATTCCGGCCGCGCGTACGTTAGAGCCGATGCCGAAAGTTTGTAATCGTTCACCACGACAGATGAGGAATTAACCACAAAGCGACACAAAGGCACGAAGAAATCAGAAGCTAATGTTTTCTCAGGCATTCGGAGCCAAGCGTCCGCCTTCACCGACAGGCGGACATAACCAGCGGATCAATAGGTATTTGTGAATCATTTCAAATTTCTCTTCGTGTCTCGGTGCCTTTGTGGTTTGATTTTCCGGATTCAGCGAGCCGTCGGGGTGAACGTTTACCGCTTCTGGGGCCCATCCGGACCAACCGACATCAATTACGTATGTCGCCTTGCGTCACGGTGTTGGATCGAATTGAATCCCCGGCATTAGGTCGCGGTATTTCTCGTACATTCGTGCGGCTCTGACGTCTTTCCGCCGGAGTTCGCGCAGCCTCGACTCGGCTCGTTCCATTCCTTCAGTGTCGCCCAATCTTCTGTAGCACTCAATGATGCAATAAGCGGCGACCACGTGAAACGGATGTTTGGTAAGAATGTCCTCAAAGAGTTCTATTGCCGTATGAAAGTTGCCTTCCACCATATTTACGTTTCTGAGGAAATTCAACTCAAGATTGGCTCGGTACACCAAGTCGGTAAGTGCGGCCCCCGAGATTTCCGGAGTATCAAAGCTCCGCTCGTCAAACACCGTGCCTGCCCAGGTATCCGGATGGTCCCTAACGACCCCCATGGCCACGAATTGATCGTACATTTCCGACCCCACCAGAGGCACCGCGATGTGAGGGACATTCCAATCCGCCCCGAGTTCCGCCGCGTACCGGATGGTTTGACGCATTTGCTCGTCGGTTTCTCCTGGAAAACCGAATACGAAAAAGCAGCGTACGATGATACCTTTCCGTCTTGCGTAAGCCACAAGCCGCCTCGTCTTAGTTAAGTTGACGTTCTTCCTGATGATGCGTCGCTGAACATACGGTGAACCCGATTCCACGGCCAGGGTAAGCACACGCATCCCCGTGGCCCTCAAATCGTCGATGATCTCCTCGTCGAGCAGATTGGAGGCCAGGCCGTTGGGGAAGTGTAGTTCCAATCCGGGAATTGCGGCGGATCTCATTCCGGACAAAAGAGCCGAGAGCCGGCCTTTGTCGGAGTTGAACAGGTCGTCTTCGGGTATGAAGAGAGTGACCCCGTAGCGTTCATACAGTGCGCGCATCTCCCTCACGACATTCTCGGAAGCCCTCCGGCGGACAATGCGGCCATGGACGGTGTGGGCCGAACAGTACGTGCAACGAAACCGGCACCCCCTGCCGGTCATAATCGATGCGTGGCGCTTAACCGGCCCAAGACTTCGCTCCCTTCCAATGGACGTGACGTAGCGTTCCATATCCACAAGATCCCAGTCGGGGAACGGCAGCAGATCAAGATCGGGGACTTCTTCGCAATGTTCGGGGTGTTCGGATCGAGGAACCTGCCCCCGGCCGTAGATACCCTTGACGTCCGGACCGCGACCAAGTGAGAGTTGTTCGACAAACTCCGGCATGGCCCGCTCGGCTTCTCCTACGGCCACGTAGTCTATCGCCGGTATTTTCAGAAGATGATGAATCGTGTTGGAGGCATGTACTCCGCCCACTAGAGTCATGGCCTTCGGCCAGGCCTTCTTCAGAAGCTCAAGACAACGGCGGAAAAAATGGTAAGATGCCGAAAAAATAAGGGAAAACGCAAGCACTTCAGGAGGATCGGGTGACGACATCAGCGCCGTCTCCGTTATAAAATCGTCCAGGTGCCTGAATCGGGAAACGTCATGCAAAGCGGTCACATAGTCGATTAACCCGACGCGCGAAGGGGGTCTGCCGGCCTTTAGGGACGATGACAGGTACAGTATGCCTAGAGGCATGCTAATGCTTTGCGAGCGCATGTTCTCTCGGGCAAACGCATCCACCACGTCCTGAAGAGGTACGGTGGGAAGGTTAACGAACAGAATGTGGGGTGCCGTCAAGCTAATGGCGACCTCGTTTTCTTGGTATACGGCTCAGGCAGACTATGCAAAATCCCCGAATTCCACACCCCAAGATGTGGCCGTTCAACGTCCGGCCGGCATTCACCGCAGAGTGCGCGGAGAGTAAATACGGCTGAAAAAAGACGGTGCCCGTCGAAGCGATTACCCCCCTGCGGTCCCCATAGGCGTCAAGATAACGGTCCAATCTTTATGACATCATGTGGTTATATTCCACCGGCTCTTCCTTACAGCAAAGACCGACAGAGAAATCCCCCCCAACCCCCCTTTAGAAAAGGGGGGAGGAATCGGTCTCTTACTCCCCCTTTGTAAAGGGGGGCAGGGGGGATTTTTTCTTCTGCCTGTCGCCTTATTTTGACGCCTATGGGGTGTGGCCCCCAGGTGAAAAGGGCTTAAAAGTCGGGTAACGAGGATCCGGTAACGGATTTACAAAGTCCTGCCACCTGAAAGAGGGGTCTTCCAGTGGGTTCTTATTGTTCGTTTTCGGTTTGGGCTTGACACGTAGCACCCAATACCGTATCGTGACATAAAGCGTGCCGGCATTCAAATTTTCGCTGCAGACAGGAGGTCAATGTGAGAAGGTTCCTTGACGTAACGACCCTGTGCCTGG
>JAZDOF010000358.1:0-3184 GCA_043799015.1 Pseudomonadota bacterium
CCGAGGAAGGTCAGGACGCCTGGGATACGGCATCCAAGTGGATCGAAAAGCACATACTGCCTAAGAGCGCGTCCAGCCTACGCATAACCAACAAAGCGGTACGTATGGACTTCTTCCGTAGGATCACCGAAGACCTTCCCAGGATGGAATCTCTGTACCTGAAGGAGCTCATGGAGTCCCACGACTCCAACGAAGGCATCGGGGCATTCCTTGAGAAAAGAAAGCCTGTTTGGAAGAACGACTAATTACACGATTTCGCAATTGCGGTGCCTTATTGTTCGCCTCTTCCACAGCAGGAACTGCCTCCTCGCCGGTCCTTTACGGCCTGACGGCAGGGATGCCGACCCAATGGTAACCGTTCACCGGGAACGAATCTTGAATTCGAAAAGACCAAACCACGAAGGCACCAAGACACGAAGATGGAGTTGAAATGATACATGAACGCCTGTATCCCCTCAATCGGCGTCCGACCTCGAATCTGGAAGCCGGATCGGCCGGAAGGTTTCTGAAGATTATTGACCTTTGATTTCTTTGTGCCTTCGTGTCTTCGTGGTGAACGATTACACCTAATGAACCACCGACGGAAGTCGGCCTGCGGGAGGCACCGTGCTTGCGACACCGGGCACTTAGTAATCGCCCCCGGACCTCCTCAAGGTTCGGGGGATTCTCCGACATGGGCAGGGGAGGATTGAACCGCCGATGCATTTAGTGTATTCAGCATGGGAGACCAATAAGGGAGATGTGCCCCTGAAATACGCCGTCCTCTTTGCTCGGTTGCTGATAGGCGGACTTTTCGTGTACGCAAGCATATACAAGGTGTTCAATCCAGCCGACTTCTCCCAGGCTGTACGGGACTATGGTTTGCTTCCGGTCGCCTGGAGCAACTTTGTCGCCGTGACCCTCCCCTGGATCGAGTTGACCGCAGGCGCCCTACTTATAGTGGGCGTGCGGACGAGACCCTCGGCCTTGGTGACTACATCGCTGCCGGCCGTTTTCTTCGGCGCGGTGGCATATGCTTATTCGATCGGCTTGGACATTGATTGCGGGTGCTTCTCTTCGGCCCAGGACTCAGGGGGCAAGATTACGCTGCTGACTCTATGCCGCGATTTCTCGCTCTTACTGGTATCTTTTCTCATACTGTTGCGGAACAAGGGCGACTCCGGCCTGCCGGGGCCTAGCCGATACACGGCCCAAAGTGCCGGCTGACGATGCCCTGGGCCGGCAGACGACCCATAGACCGTTCCCCCCGCCTCAATCGTGACGGTTGCGAGAAATCCCGCCGACCTAGGCGGCCGTTTGTCACCTTATCCGATATGTTTTGTCATCATCCTGCGGAGGCGACAACCACGGTGCATAGTCGCCCACCGGCGCCCGGTCGGACTTATCGAACACACGTCGCCCCTTACGGTAAAGACATGAAGTGTGTACGGTTCCGTCCCGCAAACGCCGAAGGACAAGTTTCTGATTCGGGCATCTGCCTTTATTCTCCGCTTCGCATGACTTGCCCTTTTCCCTGTCCGGGCAAGGTTGAATAATTTCTTCTATACGCCACAATTCACCCGGTTCGCAGAATTCGTCGTGAAAGTCGCCTGCATCCTTAAAAAACCGGACCCCCAGGATGTTCCTGACGATGGTACCTACGGGTAACCCTTTGAATATATTAATGCGACTATCGCATTTGGGGCAAACGATGTACGATCGTCCCACCGGAACCTTCTGGTCCGGAACGCTCATTCGGGTAGCACACTTTGCGCACTTGACGTCCATAGTCGCTCCTGTGACTAATGTATGGCATTCCGGGACTCATCGCAAATGTTTTGTGCCGGTCAGGGAGCCTTGCCGTTTTCCAGGGGACGTGATCGACTTGAAGGTACCCGGCAGCGCTGGATCGACCCGGGGACATATGCCCGGATCTGCATATGTGAGCCCAAGTTGTTCATAAAACGGTCTTGTTCAACTGGTGAACAGACCCATCCGGCTTTGAATCATTCGAACAGGAAGGATATCTTCATCGATGAATGGAACCGACTTCGTTTCCAATGGCATCCTGCTGGATGTTTGGGGCAAGTCCTACACGGACCCCGTTGTCCTTTCGGTCGAGGAACTGGACCTACAGAGAAGGTTGGAGGCTCATGTCGCGACTCTTGCCGGAACCATAGGTACGAGGAACAACAGACGCCCCGATGCACTGGAAGCAGCGGCCCTGTACATCGAGAGGGAATTCCGAAAGGCAGGTTATGAGCCTCGCCGGCAGGAAGTGCGCGCTTCCGACGGGTCCGTGTCTCGGAACATCGAGGCCTCGGCCGAGGGATCGGGGCCCAATGACACGCTTGTAATAGGGGCACATTACGACACCGTAGACCTGTGTCCCGGTGCGAACGACAACGGGAGCGGAGTCGCCTCGCTCCTGGAAATTGCCGCGGCCGTTGCGCGGCGCAAGGATAATCCCCGCAATGCCGTTCGGTTCGTTGCTTTTGCCAACGAGGAACCGCCCTATTTCGGCGGGCCGGACATGGGCAGTCGGATGTACGCTCAGGAGCTCAAGCGGAAGCACGAGCCGGTGATGGGCATGATATGCCTGGAAACGCTCGGTTATTATTCTGCGGAACCGGGCAGCCTGGATCCCGGCGACCGACTTCCGGACATGCTTAAGGCGGTTTATCGTAACGACGTGGGCAATTTCGTGCTCATCTGCGGCAATTCGGAGTCCAAGGCGTTCGTGAAATCATTTCTCAAGGCATTCAGGAGTGGCTGTGACTTCCCCTCCGAAGGGTTGGCCTGTCCGGAGGAAGCGGTGCCAGGACTTTCCCTTTCGGACCATAGGAATTTCTGGGCTCTGGGCTTCAAGGCTTTGATGGTTACCGATACGGTTTACGTCCGATACGGCGAGCATTACCACCAGACCACGGACACCCCCGATCGCCTCAACTACCCTGCATTCGCAAAGGTGACCGCGGGCTTGGCCGAGGCCGTGTGGCGTCTGGCCGACGAGGGATGATGCCGGATGATGGATGGGATGGTGATCATAACGAGAGGCTTGGGTTCTCATTATGCAAGGTATGAGGCCGGCTCCGCCCCCGGACGGCATTCGAAGCGACATATATAAGAGCCGCATATCACGCCGATCAGCGTTATCCACAACCCGGTCGGGATCACTCTTTGTCCGTTTCGGACGCTTGAGGAG
>JAZDOF010000371.1:0-3126 GCA_043799015.1 Pseudomonadota bacterium
CCGTTCACATCAGTTCAAGTTCCGTCGAAGGATCCAGCTTCATTGATACCGATTGGTTGAACATCGTTACCGACAACGCCAGTTCTTTACCGGTGCGGCTCTTGATAACCACTCCCTCCAGCCCTCTGAGCGGCCCGTTTAGGATTCGAACTCTCGTACCTCGTGCCAATCCGCTGCGCAGGGTGAAGTCCTCGCTGATTTCCGCGGCCCGTGCCACCGCTCCCAATTCCTCGACAAACCGCACTTGGTTGCTCACCTCGATGAGGCGGATCAGCTTCTTCGTATCGTAGAGCTTTTGGTGGTCCTGCTTGTCCAAGGCGACGCAGACGTAACCCCGGAACACGGGTACCCTGTAGACCCTTATCTTGCCCATGTTTCCGTAGCGCGTTTTCTCTATTCCAGCCGGTAGGTAATAGCTGATTTCGCGGTGCATCAGGTAGTTGGCCACATGGCGTTCGCAATTGGGCTTGGTGTGTATGACCCACCACAATCCCACGTCCTCTTCAAGCGCCCTGCCTTGGGGATACCTCACCGTGAAGGGGCAGCCGGAAGTGATTACGGTGTCTTCAGTCGCCAAGTTCTCTGCTCGTCCGAGTTTCATGTCCTATCTCTTGAACCTCTCAGGCACGCGGGCCTGCATTACGCTGCGTGCGGCTTCCAGGTAAGCGCGCTTGATAAAAGGAGAACATCCTTCATACTTGGCCTTGTTACGCTGCAAGAAAACTCCCCATGTGGCCACTGAGTTGGTCCTCCGGAACTTCATCCCGTCCTCAAGACCCAACTTGCGGGCCACCCGTGCGGTCGGCGGGCATTGGTCTTGTTGGGGCGGCGGAGCAGGCTTCGTCGCGGGCCTCTGCGTGTAGGGAAGGGGCGTGATCGAAAAGCCGGGCTTTGCTCTTTCGAGGTCCCGCGCGCAGACGTGCCCACAGGCAAAGATCGTCACGACCCATAATACGAACGCCGGTGCGCGCACGAACGAGGATTGTACCAGTTTACGGAGACTGCCGAAAGACCTTTCCGTTTGCGTGCCGGGGCATTTCAGCGTCCTTGATGGAAAACTCCCCCGGCCCCCATCAGCGTTAAGATAAGAGGCGGTTGTGTATTCCGACATGATCACGGCCCCAAGCCTCGCCATGGGTTGAAACTTGATGGTATTGCATCGGCACCCGGTTATCTTGACGCGTATCCCCCCGGCCTCAGGGCTATCTCTTGATATCACCCAGGGTCTTGAGGAATGTGGCCACTTGGTTGGCCACGAGAAAATACTGCTCCATGAACAGGTTGACGTCCTTGATATAGGTCTTCGGGACGAATAGGACGTCGTACGGTTTAACAAGAATTGCCGACGAAAGGTCCCCTATGTCCAGAATACGTTTCAAATCCAGGCGCCGGCCGATGGGTTTGCCGTGGATGTCTTTGGAAACTAGAATGACGCTGGTGAGGTCCGCGGTATCCGTCTTGTGGCCTTCGGCAAGCGCCAGGGCCTGAAGCGCCGTTATCGGCTGCCTGATTTCGTACGCGCCCGGCTTGTTGACCTCGCCCATTACGTAGACCTTGCGTGACTTCGCCGCATCCAGTGCAAGCGAGCATACCACCGTATCTTTAAGTTCCCCCATGCGATACTGACGGTTGACGGTTTCTTCCACGTCTACGATTTGGCTTCCGACCGCAAGGATTCGATCTTTCAGGAGGGGCAGGTCTATGGTGCCGTCCGGTTTGACCGTAACTCTGAGGACTTGGCCGCTCGTAAGAGTGGTGAGCGATTCCACCAGTTTCTTAACCTTCTGATAAAACTGGGTAACCGTCACGGTTACCAGCCTGTATTTACGGAGCCGCGGGTCGATGTCCCCGCCCTTGATGACATCTGCCGTAACCAACTTGTTTGCGATGTGTTCGGAAAGCTGCTCGGGTGTTTTTCCCACAGCGGCTACGTCTCCGAGGCCGGGCAGGGTTACCATACCGTCAGGTCTTATGGTGAGTTTACGGTTCAGTTCCGGGTCCAAGAAAAATTCGATGTCGATTTCATCCAGGGTGTCCAGTTTGTACGATCCCGGTGGGATGGACCACTTCATCTGGTAGTTGACGGCCACGATGTCATCCGGCCCCAACCGGTAATTCCGGGAGACGACATCGAAGGCCTCCGCCAAGTCACTGACCTGGGGGACTTTCTGAGGCCCGGGAGACGGGCGAAACGGCGACGGCACGAGCCATACGCACCCCCCCATTGCGGCGAGAACGAATACCGCCATGAGGACCATCATCCCCGAACCGAAATATTTTCGCCTCTTGACAAGGTAGGTCGGCACCCGGCGTCTCTTTATGTCGAAGAATTGATTGCAGTCGCCTCCCGGATGTGTCTCCCTACCCAACCGGGGAACCACAATCGGAAGCAACCGATTCGTCGGCGAAGATTACTTGAAGTGATTACTGTAAGTCAACAAACAAAAAGGCAAAAGCGTAGCCAAAATCCACGTTCACTTTAGCTGCACTGCCTGGGTAGGCCTTCGGTAGGTAACCATTCACACGGGCAAGAACGGATGGTTATTTCGGTAGGCCCATCGTTCGGAGCCGTGGTAGGCGATTGCCGCCAAGCGGGTCGGTTTTAGGTGCGGGTCACGCGCCCCAACAAGGAGTGTTTCAAGCCTTTCGTGATTTTCACGAGAACCACGTCTCCGATCCGAACACCATCGGAGGACTCCAAGTTGACGATCTTGTTTGTCCTCGTTCGACCGAAAGGTTGATTGGAAACTTCCCGCAACCCCTCGATGAGCACCTCTTCCTCGGACCCCTCAGCCTTCCTGTGGTAATCCGCGGTTATTCCTTCTTGAACGGCGTGAACGTGAGCCAGTCGCTCGGCCCTTTGTTCTTCGGATACTTGGCCCGGCATGGTTAGGGCTTTTGTCATCGGGCGAGGGGAAAACTTGAAGGAGAAGATTTGATGGTAACGGACCTCTTGGAGCGCTGAGAGGGTGTCCTCGAAGTCCGCGTCGGTTTCACCGGGAAAACCCACGATGATGTCCGTGGTGAGTGCCACGCCGGGCACGGCGGCTCTAAGGACCCGGACTTTTTCCATGTATTGGGCGCGGTCGTATCCTCGTCGCATGGCCTTGAGAACATAGTCCGCGC
>JAZDOF010000375.1:0-4429 GCA_043799015.1 Pseudomonadota bacterium
ACCATTCACGCCGTGGGCTGTTGAAACTCGTCGGTCAGCGACGCAGGCTGTTGGACTACCTCAGGGCCAACGATGTGGATCGTTACAAGCGGATTATCGGGGAACTGGGAATCAGAAAATAGGCTTTACCCATCTAGCTCCTCCGGCCCCAAGGTAGAGCGGGATTGATAACTGGAAGGTTGGTCCATAATATGGCGGAGACCGCGAAAGTAGTTGTTTCAAAAAAAGAAATAGTATTCGAGACCGGACGGCTTGCCAAGCAGGCCTCGGGGGCGTGCCTAATCCGCTCTGGGGAGACCGTAGTTCTCGTGACGGCCGTTTCCGAAAAACATGGCAGGGAGGGCATCGACTTCTTCCCGCTAACGGTTGATTATCTGGAGATGACATATGCCGCGGGGAAGATCCCCGGCGGCTTCTATAAGAGAGAAGGTCGGCCCACCGAAAAGGAGACGTTGACGTCCCGATTCATAGACCGGCCCATTCGACCGCTTTTTCCCAAAGGCTTCAAAAGCGAAACCCAGATAATCGCGACCGTGCTCTCCTCAGATGGAGAGAATGATCCGGATATCCTTGCGATAAACGGCGCGTCCGCGGCGCTCCATGTGTCGGACATTCCCTTCAACGGTCCCATAGGGGCCGTTAGAGTCGGTAGAGTTGAAGGAAATCTGATAGTTAACCCCTCCCCCCTTGAAGAAGCGTATTCAGACCTCTCTCTGGTCGTTGTTGCCGGTCCCATGGGAATAGTCATGGTCGAAGGGGCAAGCGATTGCCTCCCGGAGGATGTGCTTCTTGAAGCCATATTCTTTGCTCAAGCCGAAATCTCAAGAATACTTGCGGCACAAGACGAGCTCCGAGAGAGAATCGGCAAGCCCAAGCGTGAGATCCCGGCGGAATCGACCGATACGGATCTCAGGGCCGCTTTGATGGAAAAGTGGGGCCAGGAGATAGATAACGCTCTGGAAGTACACGGCAAACTGGATAGGCACGCTGTGCTCGACGGCCTCTTCGAACGAGCCGTTGAGGCAATGGGCGAAGAAGGGGAAACGAGGCGCCGCGAAATAAGAGGCCACTTTGAGGCAATAGAGGGGCATTTCATACGCCGAATGATCCTTGAAAAGAACGCCCGCATCGGTGGTCGAGGTTTCAAGGACATTAGAGAGATTTCCTGCGAGGTGGGCGTGCTCCCGCGCACTCACGGCAGCGCGTTGTTCACGCGCGGGGAGACCCAAGCACTTGTGATAACGACGCTTGGGACATCGTCGGATGAGCAAAAGATAGAAGCGCTTGAAGGTGAATCCTACAAGTCCTTTATCTTGCACTACAAGTTTTCGCCTTTTTGCGTAGGCGAAGTGAAGTTCCTTCGGGGTCCCTCTCGTAGAGAAGTGGGGCACGGCGCACTGGCCGCACGATCGATCTCCCGGGTGCTGCCCGATGATGATTCGTTCCCGTATACGATACGCGTTGTTTCGGAGATTCTCGAGTCCAACGGATCCTCGTCCATGGCAACGGTATGCGGGGGTTCCTTGTCTTTGATGGACGCGGGAGTGCCTTTGGTGGAACCTGTCGCGGGCATAGCCATGGGGCTGATGAAGGGGAACGACCGCATAGTGGTGCTTTCGGACATCATCGGAGATGAAGATCACCACGGTGATATGGATTTCAAGGTCACGGGCACTAGAGAGGGAATCTCCGCGCTCCAGATGGACATCAAGATTGATGGAATCACCAAGGAAGTGCTGTCGGAGGCATTGTATCAAGCGAGAGAAGGCCGCCACAAGATCCTTGGCGAGATGAACAAGGTCCTTTCCGAACCGCGCAAGGAACTGTCCCAATACGCTCCCCGCATCCTGGTCATTTTCATCAACCCGGACAAGATTCGCGACGTGATCGGACCGGGCGGCAAGGTTATCCGAGCCATTCAGGAGGAGACGGGTACAAAGATTGAAGTGGATGACCAAGGAAAGGTCATGATAGCTTCAGTGGATCTTCTCGGCGCCGAAGAGGCCAAAAAAGCCGTTAAGAGGCTGACCCAGGAAGCGGAAATGGGGAGGGTCTACAACGGCACGGTGCGAAAGGTTACGGATTTTGGAGCCTTTGTGGAAATATTTCCAGGGACGGATGGGCTGGTGCATATTTCGGAATTGGGTCCCACTCGTGTTAAGAAAGTCACGGATGTGTGTAGAGAGGGAGACAGCTTCCCGGTAAAAGTAATAGGCATAGACGGCCAGGGTAAGATAAAGCTCTCTCGTAAAGACGCGATCGGGAAAACGCCCGACGTTTGATATCTCGGTTTCTGGTCCTTCATTTTGGTGTTAAAGTTCGACGATGATGCCACCTACAGGAAGAGCGTCCTTGGTAACGGTCTCCGCATTGTTACGGAAACCATGCCTTACCTCAAGTCGGTATCCATGGGCATTTGGGTGCGATCGGGGTCAAGGCACGAGGACTCTCGTCTAAACGGAATTTGCCATTTCATTGAGCATATGCTTTTCAAGGGAACGGAACGCCGGTCGGCCTACGCCATAGCGCGTGAGATCGACTCGGTGGGGGGGGTTCTAAATGCGTTCACAAGCAAGGAGTGCACGGCGTTCTACTGCAAGGTGATGGCCGAAAACCTGGAACTGGCCGTGGATTTGCTTGTGGACATTCTGCTCAATGCGTCGCTTCCCGAAGATGAAATCGAACGCGAAAAGCTGGTGGTGTGTCAGGAGATCCATCAATTGGAGGATTCTCCCGAGGACCTGATACACGATCTGCTCTTCGAGCGTTTGTGGAAGGATGACCCGCTCGGCAGACCGATCATGGGGACCATACCCAACGTAATGGCGCTGACGCGCGAAACCCTCATAAAATTCAAAGAAGAAGCCTACGTTCCGGCGGAAACGGTCGTCTGCGCGGCAGGAGATGTCGACCACGACAAATTCGTCGAATTGATCAATCGGCATATGGGCCGGATCCCGGTTCGGGCCTCGCGGATTTCAACCCCGGCTCCGCCTCGTACGACCGCATCGCACCACGTTGTGAACCGTACTCTGGAACAGGTGCATATATGCATGGGCGTCGAAGGACCGGGGGCAACCGACCCGCGTCGCTACGCGGGGTACGTCCTTAACACGATTTTCGGCGGGGGAATGAGTTCCCGGTTGTTCCAGGAGGTAAGGGAGAAAAGGGGCCTTGCCTACTCGGTCTACTCCTTCATGTCGTCCTTTTCCGATACGGGTCTTTTTGGGGTATACGCGGGTTGCGATCCGGCCCGGGTCGAAGAATTGCTGGCCGTTCTTCGCAATGAGACCGCGCTGTTGATGACCAACATTACCTCCGACGGTATCAGCGCGGCGAAAAACCACTTGCGGGGGAATATTATCCTTTCCATGGAGTCGTCCGAGGCGCGCATGGAACGTCTGGCAAAAGGCGAGTATTTTTTCGGTCGTTACTTGCCCGTACCGGAGGTGCTGGAGGCCCTCGATCGAGTAGAGATGGGAGATGTTGAGGAAATGGCGGGGGCTTTGCTCGATTCGCGCGAGTTCAATCTCATCGCGTTGGGACCGTTGGAGACCGGAGACGACACGTTCCGAAGTTTTTCACCTACTTATAAGAAGAGCTTTTCATAAAACGGCACATATTTGCTCTAGGACCGGTCCTGATGGGCTTTTTCTCCCTCGTCCCGGACAACCGGGGGACCCACGGGCGGGGGGGCATTGGTAGACGAGGCCGAGGAGGCATGGTCCGCGCGGGCGGGTCCGGCCGCCGTGGGACCGACCAAGGTTCGGGCGAAAAGATAGGTGAAGCCGAGGAAAACCAGTCCTCGCACCAGGGCAACCGACGTAAACGCCTCGTCGGATACGAGCGATTGATAAAGGAAATGGCCCGTGACCACCATGCCGGCGGAGCATATTACGAGTCTAAAAATCGGACTAAGGAAGCGGGTTCCGGCCATGTCGAACTCCTTTATCCCCGTCGGGGCTGATTTTACGGCTCTTCCGGCCCATCGAACGGCCGACGTTGAGGGCTGGGAAGGGCCGGCGAGACCGTCAAAACGTTTGCTCGGCCACGCTCGGCGGTTTTGACTCCGAGGGTTGCCGGTATCGACGATTGGGCACATGCAACGCGCTCAACTATACCACCGTATGCCTGAACATGTCACGCACATGGGCTACAAGAGGTTAAGCATCAGCCTAGTTTCAGCGGAAGCAATTGATTTCATTTCGGAGCTGTGGTACAGTGATGCGAGGCCATAGGCAGATCGGCAGGAGTTCCACCGAAGCTTTTCGTCGTGGCTCGGACCACGCGGTAAAGCCGAGCGGACCGGCATTGGAAATGCAGTGTGCCGATCGGGAAATCGCCTTGAATTCCCGGACCTAAGCCTGTGGTCCGGGTACAAATGCGGCACGAGGTGCGGAGATTCGGCCGGCGGGCGAATTAAGGTCCG
>JAZDOF010000386.1:0-4515 GCA_043799015.1 Pseudomonadota bacterium
GGGACCTGTCCACATCCCGAATGAAGACATCATTTATGATGTGATGTTGGAAAAGTCTCGGCAAATCATGACCGGGCGGGGACATCAAGAAGATGGCGCCGCCCCATCCGACCAAAAAGTCAGGAGCAAGAGTACTACCGAATAACGGGGGTCCGGAAAATGGGGAGCTTAATTAACACAGCATAAGCAGTATCGGCTCTAAAGGTATTCAAGAAGATTTGTCGTCGAGTTCCGTGCCGGTCGGTGGTTGGAAGAACGCATTGCATCGTGTTGCTCCTTGACAATAGCCGGGACCTCTGATAATCCGAGCCAGGACGACCGGCATTTGTGTTGCAATCGCCGAACATCGAGGAGTCGGACCATGCACTCCGCAAAAGGGCAGACATTGAGACGATCTTTGTTTTTCACGGCCTTAGTGCTTATTCTATGCTTTTCATCGTCTTGGGCACCGGCGGACGATTGCCGTCGGGTCCGGAACCTTCTCGTGTTGTTCGACGCATCGGGCTTCATGAAAGAGAAGAACCGGTATCAAATGTTCATGGAAACGATGAAGAACTTTCAGCGTGCCATGCCCCTCACCGCCGACGGTTTTTTCAACGTGGGGCTGCGCCACTACGGCTTGAAGGTAGGCCTGGGATGCAACAACACCGAGAGTATCTTGTCGTCTCAGCCGTGGGACCCGGAGCGATTCATCAATTCCTTTCCCAAGAGCCTGTCTTACGGAATGAGTTCTCTTTCGGCCGGCCTTCGCGCCGCGGCGGACGAGGTGGCGGGGCTCGACGGGAAAACCGTGATAATCCTTATAGGCGGGGGTCTTGAATCATGCAAGCTTGACCCGGTGAAGACCGCGGACCAAATAGCCTTTAACAACCCTGACCTGGAAATACACACCTTTCAGGTCGGGACCGAGCCGGAGGGAAAGTTCTTCTTGGAGAAGATAGCCAATAAGGGACGGGGCACTTTCAACCGGGGACGTGAGATGGATTCGTCCGCCGGTTGGTTCGCATGGATGAAGGCTAATCTTCTTGTGCCCTGCGGCGGCGCTTCCCGGGTCCCTGGGGCCGCAGCACCGGCCGTACCGGCGCATCCGCCCGTTGCACCGATCATCTTTGACGGAAACGGTTTTTCAGTTCGCTCCAAAACACCGGCCGTTAATTCATCGAATCAAGCCTCGTTGCAGGCGGTGGGCATGTTTCTCAGGGAAAACCCGTCGGCAAAAACGGCGCTTCACGGGTACTCCGACGGCAAGGGGAGCGCGGAGGTAAACCTGAAGACGTCGCGAAAAAGGGCGGAGGCCGTGGCCGCTTACTTGATCTCAACGTATGGAATTCACAGTTCTCGTATAGGGGTTATAGCTCACGGGGCGGCCGACGGGGGATCGGGGACGGGGCCCTCCTTTACCCGAGCGGGTAGGCGCGTGGAGATAGAGTTCATAAAATGAGCCGGATACTTACAGGGGGGAGTGGCGGTTGCGACAAAGGACGTCACGAATTGTCAACCTGGTTGACAGCATTTTCTCCGGCCAAAATAGTTAGTTAGGATCCTGCGCACCTGTTTGGACTCATTTTCGTCATGCGATGACGATTGGATGCGTGTCTGAAAGCCGCCGTATAGTGCCTGTTCGCAAGGGGACGAGACAATCGGGTACATGGCACCCTTCTTGCAAATCTCGACTTCGATCGTCCGGTAGGTCGTGTACCTGCCATGCGGACGCTCGCGAGGGGCGGGTGCGGTGATGCGACTCGGCAGCTCTCCGGGGAGACACACGTCGTATGCGGAAAGGGGTACTGAGGTGGATCGGAAACAAAGGGAAGCCGGAGGGTTTACTCTTATCGAGTTGATGGTCGTAGTGGCCATTATAGGGATTATTCTGGCGGTCGCCGTCCCCTTTTATGCGTCTTACAAAAAGGGCACCTGCGATACTCTGGCCGAGGCGGACGTTAGATCATTGGCGGCCGCTATGGAGAAATTCTACAAGGACCTCTATGACCAGGAATGCATCGGCAAGCTGAGCTTGGACACCAACCATCTGTCTTATATTGTGGGCAACTACTACGGGTTCCGGGGGAGCAATACCAAGTGCCAAGTACACATAAACTTCGACGGCCCCGATGGTGACGTTATCGGGTGGGCCGCCAACGGCAGCGAACCCCAGGGACAGGGGACCCGGTACATCTATCGTATCAGACGGTTGGACGGCGCACGACAGCCGACCCTGGCGGATACACCGTCCGGCGGAACCCTCGTGGGTCAGCATTATGACACGTGTTATACGGAAGCCATCACGGAACGGGTTGATTCCACGGGGGCGGCTGCGGTCTGCCAATGGCGCACCCCCACATCCGTTCCCTGCGGCCTGCTCCAATAAATGTAACCGTTCACCGGGACGGGGGTTTCTGAATCCGGCAAACCTAACCACAAAGTCGCCAAGACACTAAGAAGAAGCTAGAATGATGTATAAACGCCAATTGGTTTACAAATCGTATCCGCCCGTCAATCAAAACACCGGCTTGGCCCGGAGGTACTTGAAGATTATTAGCCTTTGATTTCTTTGTGCCTTTGTGTCTTGGTGGTTCATTCTTCATCCCTCGTGGTGAACGCTTACCAATAAATACCCCTAGCGGCCGGCACCGATAAGTCTCTACAACTATTCGATTTGTTGGTGCCCTGGTGTCTTCAAGGTCCATTCTTTCCCGAACCGTCGATTTTCATGATTCGTCGCGGCCGTTGCCGTCATGAGTGTTCCCATGAACGCGATACGGCTCTACTCCTTCCCCCGTTTCCTTACTCCGCTTGACAATCGGCCTTGAATCATTATCTACTGATTAGCCAAAGCCGTTTTGTGGGATCCGGCTTCAGGGCGCAAAGCCGGGCCTCCGACGAATGAGGAAGAGACAACCGTCGGTTGAGAATGCGTACGTGCCGGCTGACGCTGCCATTCCGCATCCTAAGCCTAGCCACGGCGGGATGACTGCGTGTCGGGGATACGTGAAAGCCTATTTCCGTTACTTGCAGCGAGGCAATATTCGAGCCCATCGAAGCGATCCACGGTGACGGAAAATCGTTCATGAAGGGATCCGGATTATGGCGGGAACCGATTTCTACGACACCCTCGGCGTAAAGAGAAACGCGTCAACGGAAGAGATAAAGAAAGCATACCGTAAGCTTGCCCGAAAACATCACCCCGACTTAAACCCCGGGAACAAGCAGGCAGAGGCCAAGTTCAAGCAGATTTCCGAAGCTCAAGAAGTGTTGTCCGACCCGGAAAAACGGAAGGCATACGACGAATTCGGGGCGGACGGGCTAAGGACCGGGTTTGACCCCGAGCAAGCAAGGCAATACGCACAATGGCAGCAGTACGCCCGATCGGGAGGCGTCGGCCGCGGAACGAGATACTGGAACGACTTCTCTTTTGACGGGGACCGAGTCAACTACAATGGGTTTGAAGGCGTGTTCCGCGACTTGTTCGGAGGACAAAGGGCCGACCAGGGAGGCGCCCGAGGTTTTTCGTCCGGAGGACCTAGAAAAGGGGAGGATATCGACGCCCGTCTGGAAATCGATTTCATCACCGCTGTACAAGGGGGCACCACTCGGATAACTTTGAGAAAGGACGGTGCCGGAGATACGGGTCCCTCGATGGAAACGATAGACGTCAAGATCCCTGCCGGGGTCGACGAGGGCTCCAAGGTGCGTCTCACCGGAAAAGGAGCCCCGGGTGCGGCCGGCGGCTCTCAGGGCGACCTGTACGTCGAAATCAGCGTGAAGCCCCATCTCCACTTCAAGCGGGAAGGTGACACGCTTCGCGTGGATATCCCCGTTACGGTGAGTGAGGCGATGAGCGGCGCCGAAATAGCGGTTCCCACGTTGAGCGGGCCCGTTCAGTTGCGGTTGCCTCCGGGTACCCGATCGGGACAGGTGCTCCGCCTGAAAGGAAAAGGGGTGCCCAACCTTAAGACCCGGCATCCGGGCGACATGTTCGTGACTATTCGGGTGCAGGTGCCTTCCACTACGGATCAGACCGCACTGGACGCGGCAAAGGCACTTGAAGGGTTCTACGACGGAGATGTGAGACGAGACATAAGACTCTAGCAGATCGGAAAAAGGCCATGGAGCGCGATTACTACCACAAGCGTGAAATCATAGAGATTTTTAAGCTTGATGAAGACTTCCTGAACAACCTGGAAGCCGAAGAGCTTATAGAAACCGTGGAATTGCCTTCTTCCGAGAGAGTGTTCATGATCGACCAAGTAGAACGACTCATCGTCATTGATAATCTCATACGCGATCTGAATGTAAACGTTGCCGGTTGCGGGGTGATATTGGAGATGCGCGAAAACATGGTCCGTATGCAACAACAATTTGACCGGGTTCTCGGCATTCTTATCAATGCTCTGCGTTCCACCTCCCCTTAACCCGTCACTTGGTTATAGCGCCGACCATATCTACTTCAAAGGTCTTCTGGGTGCCTGGGGTGAACTGTTTATTGTGCCGGCTGCTCTTCACGATAGTGGTGGG
>JAZDOF010000402.1:0-3122 GCA_043799015.1 Pseudomonadota bacterium
AGGTCACCCCGGGCTAAGTACCATAAATAGGCGATCAAAAGGGGATATACGAACGACCGGGACAGCCCGCCGGACATTCTCCAGAGGAAGCCGCCGAAAAGAAAGAACGTACCCGACAACAAGAAGCCCAGGACGTCATCCCCCAACTCACGCCCCAGAAGGAACAGGAAAACCGCGGTTAGTACAAATACAAAACCGGTAACGACCTTCGTGAATTGGATCGGATCCATGAAGATCGCGCCGACGCGGTAAATCGCTTTCACTCCGAACGGCACGTAATTGCGTGCATAGCGTGTGAGCGGGTCGCCCTCGAAAAGACCGGGTTCCCGCCATTCCTGCATCCAATAAATTTGCTGCCTTACATCGTCGTTGATTACATAGGGATTGGTGAGAGCCTCCCTATGGGCATAAACGTAGACGACCATCGCTGCCGCCGCAACGTACAGCAATTGCAGTGCGAGTTTTCGATTCAAGGCCTACCGGTCTCCTCAACGCCTGGTCGTCACGCCCGTCTGCCGGCAGAAAGGCTCTATGGCGCATCGGGAGCAGAACGGAGAGATGGGGCGGCATACATTTTGGCCCCATGTGACCAGCAGGTCGTTGAACTCTATCCAGTACTCGGGAGGCAGTTTGCTTCTCAATGCGGTTTCGGTATCATCCGGGGTTTTTGTCTTCACGTACCCCAGTCGATTGGAAATCCGGTGAACATGCGTGTCCACGCATACCCCCGGCTTACCGTAGCCCAGGGTTATAACCAGATTGGCCGTCTTCCTGCCCACCCCTTTGAGCTTGAGCAGTTCATCGAGATCGTCCGGCACTCGACCGCCGTACTGATCGATCAGGGCCCTACATACGTTCCTGACGGTTTTGGCCTTGGTCTTATAGAATCCGACCGGATAGATGAGCCGTGAAATTTCCTCCTCCGACAATTCCAGCAATTCGGCCGGGGTTGCAGCGCGTTGCAGCAGTTGAGTCGCCGCGGTTCTCGTCACCTCGTCCTTCGTCCTCAGAGATAGGATCGTGGCAATTAGAACATCGAACGGGTCGCGCCTCTTCCGGGACATTTCCGTAACGATGGGTTCACCCAGACGGCTCGCCTCTTCCCGCAGTACGGCCACTATGCGATGCACGTCGGGTTCTTTGTCGGAGGATGTTTCTTTCAATACCGAACTCCGACTCGTTCCCGTACCAAATCGAGAGTTCCGGCGGCTATGGATCGGGCCTTTTGTGCCCCCTTGGCCAGGATGTCTTTGATGTAACCGGGGTCTTTGGTTATTCTGACCCTCTCCTCCCGCGCGCCTTTGAAATAATCCAAGAGGACCCCCGTCAATTCCTTCTTGATGGTCCCATACGCGGCCCCACCCTCAACGTAGAGGCGTTTCAGTTCCGCGACTCTCTCCGGTGGGCCGAAGTGGCGGTAGATTTGGAACAGATTGCAGGTCTCCGGGTTCTTCGGCTCTTCAACAGGGGTGGAGTCGGTCTTTATGGACATCACCTTTTTCTTCAAGTCTCGTTCATCAAGGAATATCTCGATGGCGTTATCGTACGACTTGGACATCTTTTGCCCGTCTATTCCCGGGATCGTGGCGACTTCGTCGCTGATCTCCCCTTCGGGAATCACGAAAGTATCGCCGAACGCAGCGTTGAACTTGATGGCGATATCTCTCGTTACCTCAATGTGTTGCTGTTGATCTTTGCCTACGGGCACCAAGTTCGACTGGTATAGAAGGATGTCCGCGGCCATCAGAACAGGATATGCGAATAATCCGTGGTTTGGGGAAATGCCCTTCGCTATTTTGTCCTTGTACGAATGACAACGTTCGAGAAGCCCCATCGGCGTGATGCAGGTCAGTATCCAGCTCAGTTCGACCACCTCCGGCACATCACCTTGAACCCAAAAAATGCATTTATCCGGGTCCAGACCAAGCGCAAGAAAGTCGGCCGCGGCCTCCACCGTCTGGGTCGACAGTTTCTTTCCATCCGTGACGCTGGTAAGCGCGTGAAGGTTGACTATGAAGACGAACAACTCGGAACGCGTCATGTAAGAAAGCATCGGCTTCATCATGCCGAGATAGTTGCCGAGGTGCAGGGAACCGCTGGGTTGAATACCCGACAGGACTCTCAATGCACGGACTCCTTTCGATAGGTGTTATGGGGGCAGGCCGCTCCAGCGCGAAGACCACGGCGGGAGACAAATTCCGCGGCCTAGGGTTCGGAGAAGCGGTATAACCGCTCACGAAACACTATTTTTGGTCTTCGGTCAAGGCCGCTGCGCCGCGACATTTCACCGACGCCCCATTTTCCTCCTGATTTCCGACATGGGAATTCTGAGGGTCATCGGACGGCCGTGAGGACACGTTTCCACCCCGCCTATCCGGTCCAGGTCCTTCAGAAGGGCCTCTATCTCCTGATGTCGCATTTTCTTGGTTTCCTTTTCCGCAGCTCTGCATGCCAAGCTTTTCAACAATTCTTCCCGTGAACGACCGGGATCCCCCTTGACCCCCACTTCCACGGCCGTTTCCATGAATCCCGCCAAGAGCGCCTGAATGTCAACTTCCGGTCCAAGCCATGCCGGTGCGCCCTTGACCACAAGATCGTGTTCTCCGAATTCTTCCAAGCGAAATCCCGCGGCATTCAGCAATTCCAGATTCTTCACCAGTACCCGAGCTTCTACGGGAGAACACTCCAGCACGATAGGTATAAGCAAGTCCTGGGATTCAAAAGCGATCCCCGTTTTGTCTGCGGCCATAAGGTCTTCGAAGAGAACGCGCTCGTGGGCCGCGTGATGGTCGAGGACGATCAACTCATCGTCGCTGTGGAGAATAACAAAAGAATTCGGGAGGCTGCCGATTACGCCGAGGGAAGCAAACGGCCCATCCACATCGCTCCCGTACGGTAACGCCCCGGACTCGGGCTGTGAAACGGAACCATGGGGCCCGGTCGACCGCGGCGGCTGAACTCGCGTGGTATCAGGCCGAGGGAAGCGCAAAGGCGGGTCCGTGGGGATAGGGTCCGGTATTTCCCCTCGGCTCCCCGCCGGAGCACCATGCGGGTCGAGGTTACCCTTTTCTCTCTCGGCGTCCGTCGATTCAACATCGGATTGAGGCGGTGCAGTGCCGTGA
>JAZDOF010000415.1:0-9826 GCA_043799015.1 Pseudomonadota bacterium
GAACTCCCACCGTGCTTCCGTCGGAAGCTCGTAATGACGGTTGTCCTGCTTGCTCAACCATTCACAGAACGCCTCGGCGTCCTTGTGACATACGAGTGTTACCGGGTGATCATCCGCGGTACGGTACCCGGGGCTTCGCCAAGAGGCCCCACTTTTCTTCACCCAGTGTTTCTTTGCTTCATCGTACACCCACCCCCACCCCTGTTTCTCCGCGACCGTCTTATATCCCGCTTGGTCCGCGAATTGACGAAACTGCCCCACCGTCACTTCATACTTGCCCATCAGGAAAGGCGTTGAAATTTGAACCGCGTGTACCGGCCCCTCCTGTTCGATCATATTACGCTCAACGTTCCATTCCGCCTCCACCCGTCGGGTCTCGGCCAAGGAACTGCCCATCAAAAAGGTCCCGGGTTGGATCGTAACAAACCGCATCCCTATGGAGTTTGTGATTTCCGCGGCCGCCGAAGGCGGCCCTTGGGTTCCACGCGATGCCTTGAGCAACGCATCTTGGCGGAGTTCTTTGAGCTTTTCAGCCTCCTTATCCAAGGAAAGCCGTTCCGCAGCTTGGACGGCTCGGTCAAGGGCATTGACGGCCGTATCCCATTCATGCCTTTGCATCCGCGTCTCGGCCAAGGCCGATTCGGTGCTGAGCACTCGCCTCAGTTCTTCGGCCTGCCCATCCGGGACGTCCGCCGAATCGGGCCGGAAACGGGTTCGATCGGCCCCCTTTTTACCGGCCTTATCGTCCTTCCAATGCATGCCGTCAATGTACCCGGATACGGCCTTATGCACTCTGCCCGGACCAGGCGCTTCCTCGGTCGCAATCGGCCCCCTTTCTCCCGATGCGGAACCTCGATCCTGTTCGGTTGCCGCGGCTCTATCCGTCGATTGCACGAAGCACATGAGCACGAGGGCTGCCAAGGCCGTTATTCTAATCACTCGTTTTCCTCCGCGGCGGCATCAAACCCTATGTGTGGTTGCGAGGCCCGGCGTGGGGCCGGGCGACTCGATACCATCCGTCCTTCGACTACTTCATCTCCACCGGCACCTTCTTCTTCTGCTCTTCGAGCAGGTCATTGCGCATCTTGTTCATCCTCTCCTGCTTCAGACGGTTTCTTAGAAAGCCTCGGGCTTCCGACAAGGACGGCACTCCAGGTTGGCGTTTTTCTTCCACCAGCAATATGTGCCACCCAAACTGGGTCTTGTGCGGTCCACCCGGTTGTCCCACAGGAAGCTTGAAAAGGATGTGCTCGAAGGACTGCTCGAACGTGCCCCTCGGAATCCACTCTCGGCCGTCTATAAGGGTCAGTCTGCCGCCCTGGGGGGCCGCTGGGTCGATGGAATACTTCCGTGCCGAATCGTCAAACTTGGCGCCCGCCTTGAATTCATCCAACACCTTGTTCGCTTCGGCTTCGGTCTTGATCACTATATGGCGCGCCTTGATCTCTTCAGGCGGTCTCAGCTCATTCTTATGCGCCTCGTAATACGCTTTCACATCATCGTCGCTCACTTGGGGCGCCTGCGCAAGACGCCGCCGAAGGAACTCCATGGCGAGAAACTCGGTTTGTGTGTAATCCAGTCGGGTCTTGACCGCGGCTTCCTTGTCGATGCCGGCGGCCTTGGCTCCTTCGGAAAACAGCATGAACGCGATTACTTCATCGAGGATTTTCTTCCTGCCGTCCGGAGTAAGGAAAGGGACTCGGTTTTCCTCGGGAATGGTATTGATGATATTGTTGAGCATTTCAACGGTTATCTCGCGATCTCCCACCTTGGCGACCACATTCACGCCTTTTATCGGTGAAGGGTCTGCCGAAAAGGCCGAACTAGAAGTAATGACGAGCGCAAGACACAAAAAAGATAATACGATTAATCTCATAGACCTGACCTCATGGCGTTTCGCGGGACATGGAATTTGGTTGCGGAGGACCGGCATAACCAAGTCTTTCCGGTGCCCGTCCGGCCCCGTCTTCTACCGGGGAATCGGACCATTCATTATAGGTTAAAGGCGGCTAGGATGCAAGACTAGCCGGCTAGGCCATTTTTATATAAACAAAAACATGTTTCTATGGTAAAATATTGAACACATAGAGAAATATAGTCCGAGTACTCGTTTGCACTAATGCGGTGCCTTGTCTTTGCTCACTGCTTTTGGTCGTTCAGTGGGGCCGGCGTCCCCGCCTGCCGCCCATAAATGACCGGCGCTGAGTCCGGTCCTGAACGGAAGGCAAAGAACGCGGCAATGCCTTTTATAGCGGTTGCCGAAATTAATGTCCGTTTGCGGGCTCGGACATCGTCTTAGCTTCTGAGGGTAAATCCCCCCTAGCCCCCCTTTACAAAAGGGGGGTAATCATGCGTCCCCATGCGGCTTTTTGCCCCCCCTTACCGGGCTCCCGGTAAAGGGGGGGTGGGGGGATTTGGCTGGTTCGGACAAAACTTTCGGCAACCAGTATATTACACCGCTAAGTCGAGCTTGGTGCCGGCATCGAAATTGCATCCTACAGCCGGCAGGACATCCGTTGTCCCCGGATGAATCTGGATTTCCTCTACGCGGATGGGATTCAAGCCGATGCCGGCAGTCCGGGAAAGGCGTGCCTCCGGCGGATGCGGGCCTTGACGGCATTCACCACAGCCCCAAACGTCCGGTTCTCGAACCATACGTGGGAGGGAGGTAAAGGGAAGACATTGAAAGCGATCTATGGTTCTTGTCCCACTGTGTGGGAACACACCGCTGATTTGCTTGGGAACGGACCGGGTGCCGGAGGACTTCAACGGCTGAGGAAGGTATCGCCCCGGCGCCGGCGAGAAAGGAGGGCGCGTCATGTCAAAGAGAGAGCACATCTCACCAGGCCCGGAACGAAGTTCCCAAGTCCTTGTCTACGCCATCGCCGGCCTGTGGACCTTATCGGTTGCCGCCTTATTCATCTGGGATCTGGTGGAAACCCGTGATTCGACGAGACATATCTCCGTGGAAGTCGCGCGGGCCTACCTGAACAAGGACCACGCGTTCCGGCTTTGGGCCGCCTCGCACTCGGGGGTGTACGTCCCCGTCGGCGAGAGAGCACAACCTAATCCATATTTGGCCCATGTGCCGGACAGAGATGTGGAGACCCCCCTGGGCAAACGGCTCACCCTGATGCCTCCGGCTCTTATAGTTCGGCAACTTCAAGAAGATTTCGACAAGATCTACGGGGTCCGGGGACATGTCACCGGCTTGAAGAACCTGAGACCCGAAGCTGCGCCCGATGCGTGGGAAGCCGCGGCCATAGCCGCATTCGGCAGGGGCGAGAGAGAGGTCTACGAATTCACGAAGGAAGGGAGCCGGGACCGTCTAAGGCTCATGATTCCGCTTGAAACAACGAAGAAGTGCATGGGGTGCCACGAGGTCCAGGGATTCAGCGAAGGCGACATTCAGGGAGGAGTGTCGATATCCTTGCCGATGGATTCTTTTCTCTCGGGCGAAAAAAGGGCCCTGTGGATATCGGGGCTTTCCCACGGAGCAATATGGATACTGGGCATAGCCGGCCTCATAATCGGAGGCCGGCGGTTGGCGCGTCAAGAACGCGAGCGAAACATTGCCGAAGACGCTTTGCGTGAATCACACGAAAACCTTGAGACCATGGTGGCTGAACGGACCATGGAGCTGGTGAGGACGAACGAAGCGTTGACCACGGAGGTGGCCGAGCGCCGGCGGATTCAAGCCGAATCCGCCATGGCTCACGCCAGGGCCGAGGCCGAAGCCCACAAGCTGCGCTCGATGATTGAAGGCATGCAGGAAGGAGTCGTCGTCGCGGAAGAGAACGACATAGTCTCTAATGTAAATGGGTGGTTCCTATCAAAGACCGGACTGGCCAGGGAAGCGCTAATCGGCAAGAGCATGTGGAGTTTTCATAAGGACCACGATCTGATCCGCCGATTGCAAAGCCTGATAGCAAATTACAAGAGCGGCCTCAAGCGCGACGCAACGGAAATCCACAGGGCATTGCTCGGACTTCACGTATGCATGAGGGTCCAACCCATATTTGACGCGGATTCGTACAAAGGGGTGATACTGAACGTTATCGACGTCAGCGAACTCGAAGAGGCCCGGATGGCGGCCGAGAAAGCCAACAAAGCAAAGAGCGAGTTCCTGGCCAACATGAGTCATGAAATCCGCACCCCCATGAACGGCGTAATAGGCATGACCGAATTGGCCCTTAATACGCAGCTTTCAGAGGAACAGAGGGAATACCTGGAAGCGGTAAAGAGCTCGGCACATTCCTTGCTCACCCTAATCAACGATATTCTCGATTTTTCAAAGATGGAAGCCGGCAAGCTCGAACTCATGAAGAACGAGTTCAGTCTCAGGGATTGCGTGGGAAAAGCCGTTGCCTCCTTGGCGGGCCATGCCGACCTAAAGGGATTGGAGCTGACCTATGACATTCCTTCCGAAGTGCCCGACGCGCTGGTTGGTGATTCGGGGCGACTCAGACAGGTGTTCATCAACCTGTTCGGGAACGCGATCAAGTTCACCGATGAAGGAGAGGTGGTGCTACGCGCGCACCGGGGATCCCGAAAAGTGGGGAGCGTGGAGCTTCATTTCTCGGTGAGCGACACGGGCGGAGGAATATCTCCGGAAAAGCAGGATACCATCTTCAGAGCGTTCGAGCAGGCAGACAGTTCCGCTGCAAAACGCCACTATGGGACAGGTCTGGGACTTGCCATCGCGTCCCAGTTGGTCAATCTCATGGGCGGGAAGATATGGGTGGAAAGTGAGATCGGCAAGGGGAGCACGTTCCATTTCACGGCCCGTTTCGGACTCGGCATGGAATCCGATCAATCCGCATTATCCGTGGGATTGGAGGCGTTGAAAGCCGTCCGAGTACTCGTGGTGGATGATAACGACACCAACCGGCGCGTGCTTGATCGGACGCTCGTATCCTGGGGCATAGAAGCGGCCATGGCGCAAGATGGTGAGAAGGCCTTGGAAATCCTGCTGAGCGCCGCCGCGGAAAAACGGCCGTTCGATCTTGCCCTGGTGGATTTCGTCATGCCGATTATGGACGGTTTCCGGTTTTCCGAGCTTGTGAGAGGAAACCCGGTCATTGCCGACACCAAAATAATCATATTGACGTCCGCGACCCGACGGGGAGACGCCGAACGTTGCGGTAAATTGGGCATTGATGCATATCTTGGAAAGCCCGTCCTTCAATCCGCGTTGCTCGATGCCGTGGCGAAAGCGTTGAGCCGGAGAACCCCATCGCGTGCCAATCCCTCGGCGGCTCAATCGGCCCTCAAGAGGACGGACGGCAAGGCTCTCCAGGTGCTTCTTGCGGAGGATAATCCGGTGAACAGAAAACTTGCGGTAAAACTCGTGGAAAGAATGGGGCACATGGTGAAGACTGCTGATGACGGCCTTCAAGCGCTCGAAATCCTAAAGGACCGAGAATTCGATATTGTCCTGATGGACGTCCAAATGCCCGGGATGGATGGGCTGGAGGCCACGAAGGCAATCCGAGAAAGGGAAAAGAACGCGTGCAGGCGTGTGCCGATTGTGGCGATGACGGCTTATGCGATGAAAGGAGACGAGGAAAGATGCCTGGAGGCCGGCATGGATGCATACATCTCCAAACCCGTCGACTCGGCTGCCCTCTTTAAACTCTTGGAGCGATATGCGACAAGTAAGGATGCGGACACGCATCAGGCAGCAGGCTAGGCCCGAGGAACCGTCCTTGGCAAGGACAAGGATCGACCCGGCCGCCGATTGAGGTGAACTCCCGGTTTGACGGTAAGGCCCGAAGGCAAATCGAGAATTTTGGTCGTCGACGACGAGCCGCAGGTATGTGAAGTGATAAGCCGCTGGCTCGAGTCGGAGGGCTACTCGTGCGCGACGGCGATCAGCGGCGAACGGGCGATGGAAATGCTGCAAAGCGAGCCGTTCGACCTGGTTATCTCCGACATCATGATGCCGGGCATGTCGGGCATCGATCTGCTCACGTTCGTAAAGAGCATGCTTCCCGACACTGCGGTGGTGATGGTCACGGCGGTACACGATAGGGACACGGCGATCATGAGTTTCGAGCTGGGCGCGTACGGCTATATATTCAAGCCGTTCGATTTTAAGGATGTCTTGTTCAACGTGGCCAATGCATTGGAAAGACGTCGCCTCATGTTGCAGGTCCTCCGCCACGAGCAAGACCTTCAAGAGAAGCTGGAACAGACAACCGTTTCCTTGAACCTATGGGAGGACGAAATAATCCTCCGTCTCCTTAACGCCTTGAGCTGTAGGGGGGGTGAATCGCCGGCTCATGCCCGGCGTGTGGGACATCATGCGTCCCTGTTGGCAAGGTATCTCAGGTGGGAATACGGGCCGGTTTACCACATAGGACAGGCGGCCCAATTGCACGATCTGGGCAAGATTGGAATCTCGGACGCCATACTGCACAAGCGCGACAAGTTGACCGCGGAGGAAGCCCAAGAAATGAAAAAGCATCCCGAGCTGGGCGCAAAAATACTGGAAGGATCCCGATCGCCCATGCTGCGGATGGCCTGCGACATCGCCCGGGCACACCATGAGAAATGGGACGGCAGCGGCTATCCCCGGAGGCTCTCCAAGGATCGGATCCCCGAGAGCGCCCGTATAGTGGCCATAGTGGATACCTATGACGAGCTTACGCACGACCAACCGCGTCGCCCGGCCCTCTCGCAGGAAAAAGCGGTGACCGTTATGAGAGCCTATCGCCAGGAATGGTTCGACCCTCGAATATTCGATTATTTCGTGACCCTCCTGCCCTCCATACGCTCCGCGGCCGAGAAGCTGGACGAGGAACCCGAGCCCCATTGCCAAGAATAGGGCCTTCGAAGGTCGTCCCCGCTTTTGTGGAGATGAATGTGCCCGGTTTGTAACCGTTCACCGGGACGGGTCTCTGAATCCGGAAAACCTAACCACAAAGTCACCAAGACACTAAGAAGAAGTTGAAATGATGCATAAACGCCAATTGGTTTACAAATCGTATCCGCCCGTCAATCAAAACACCGGCTTGGCCCGGAGGTACTTGAAGATTATTAGCCTTTGATTTCCTTGTGCCTTTGTGTCTTGTGGTTCATTCTTCATCCCTCGTGGTGAACGCTTACCTCGGTTTTTTCATCATGTCTCCGTTTAGGACGGAACTCTTGGCAAACGCTGCAATTACGGTATCGCCCCTTCTTCCTTCCGAGTCTTCACCATATTCCTATGGGAATCCTCCCATAGTCAGCCTCCCCGCAAGATGATTTACGTGCTCAACGTAATCGGCCTCTCGGAAAAATAATATAAATATAGGTATGTTATTCGTAACGGCCCGCTCCCACAATTCTTGGCACGCAAGCTGCAACAGCTTAAGGCAACGAAGCGGAAGGAGACGAGGCCATGAAAACCAAGAAATCCTATATACCGATAGTCGTTACCGCCGCGGTAATAAGCTTAGCGTCCCAATATCCCGAACTCCCCGTGTCCCAAGATTGGTCGATGGCGTCGCTCCCGGCGGATAAGGCAGCCCACGTGGGCATGTACTTCTTTCTCGGTCTCTTCATCTCCCGGTATCTTCTTGTTTCTCTCAACCTCATGTCCGGATGGGTGGTGCTGCTGACCGGGGCGCTTTGTCTGTCGTTCGGCGTGTTCGATGAAATTCACCAGGGTTATGTGGACGGAAGATCCACGGAAATGGCCGACCTCATGGCCGATCTTCTCGGAGGTCTCCTCGGCGCTGCGGTCCTGGCGGGATGGTACGGCCTCATCCGTCGGGCAAAGGAATTGTGGGCCGAAAAGGGACCCGCGGCCGTTTTGATTAGAGTGCTTCTGGTAGTGCCGGCCGGCATCGCCATAGGAGGGTTGGCGGTCCATTACCATCCATTGTTGGCTTCAACGGTGGAAGAGAGCGGAGCGAAGTTGAGCCTTTCCGCCAAAAAAACCGTTGCCGGACTGTTCGGATTGCAGGTGCCCGAACGTGATCGCGGTGTTGAGAACACCCCTCGGGCCACCTTCCCTGCGGCAAAGGCGTCTGCGAAGGAGGCCCAAGAAACGGCTTCCATCTTTTCGTCCCGATCGGGTGCCGTGCCGATCGCCTTGGCAGCCTTGAACTCAGTTGCCGACGCTTCCGGTCAGCCTGAACCCCGGAGCGTGAAGGAGCCTATCAGAAAGTCCAGGCCCGATTTCACGAATACGAACGTTCGGCCCGAAACTCCGGTGGAGCCGCAGGCGACGCTGATGCCCCCGACGAGGAACTATCAGGACTTGGGTGTGATCGCGGTGTTGACTCACCCCGAGAACCCGGTCAAGGAACTCACCGTGGATCAAATAAGACGGCTGTTTTCCGGACAAGTGGATAACTGGAATCAAGTAGGCGGCGAAGATCTACCCGTTACCGTAATCCTGGGACGTGACGCATCGGTTGCTCTGCCTCACATTCTTCGGGTAGGCATGTCCGGAAAAGCCACCGGGTTGCGGTTCAACGGTCTTATGTTTCCCTTCGTGGCACAGTACAAAGGGGCCATAGGCTTCATGACCATGAACAACTTCGAGCAGGTGGAGGCCGTGGCCGGTCAGGCGGCGACCAGCGTAGCGGCGGTCAAGAGAGATGAAAGGACCCCCGCTGTCGGCCTCAGCCGTATAACCGTATTCAACGGCATGTATCCTCTGACCAAGGATGAGCCGGCTTCCCTGCCGCTTCCGACGGAACGGCCGCTGGGGCCGAAACAACTGGCCATGGATGTCCGATAGCTCTGCCGAATACCGCTAATCGCCGGCACAAATGGATATGACATATCGAGAGGGGTATGAAGAAGATGCAGAATCAACCTCATGCACATGAAATCCGTAGAGTCGAAAATCGGCGGATCACCAAGCCGGTCCTTCAAGATCGCTCGACCGGCACCCGGACCATAGATTTGGAGGGCATTTTCCCGTCTACAACCGAGCCCACATCCGGTACTGATCTGAGCGAAATCAAAGGAAGCGCCCTCGGTATGCTTCTCGATGCCATGCCGGTCCCCGTCCTGGTTATTGACGGCTGGTATTCGGTGGTATTCGCCAATGAGGCTTGTGAGACCTTGAGTGCAAACGGAAAAGGGCTTCGTTATATGCCCTTGACCGAACTCATGCCTACCGGAGGAGATCCGGAAAGGACGATCCGGCTGAACGCTCGGCTGGTATCGCTGCTGGAGCAGGTCATGGCCGGCGGAAAACCTCGAAAGGCACAAGCCATACTCGAGATCAACGAGAAAAGGATTTGGGCCCGCCTTCATCTGAGATCCATCCGTTTGGCATCCCAACGGTACATTCTTCTTGTCGTGGAAGATGTCACCGCGGATAAAACGCGTCAACTCCGGAACAACCGAGAGGAGGAGGAAATGCGACGTACGTGTGCGGCACTCCGCGACCGCGTACGTCTTCTCTCGTTGCAACTGAGCAAGACAGGATTGCTGTTCAAGGGACTTACCGCAGAAACGGACGACGAGGCGGAATCGGCGGCTTCCGAGGAATACGCCGGCCTACCTGCCGATCTTGTGGCCCTTTCCGAGATTCGATAGTAGCAAACGGTCTGCCGGAAGATGATAAGGGGGTCGTTCCAACGTAACCCTTCACATACGGGCGGGAAATTCCAATCTCAACGTGGCGCAGGCTTTCCAGCCTGCGAATCTTCTTAGTGCGATCTCGGCAGGCTGGAAAGCCTGCCCCACAAGAGTGAATGGTTACCGTTCCAACAGCAATTCCGTTGAATTAAGAAAAGACCCGTCAATCGGGATCTTCATTGCGAGGAGCGCAGCGACTATGTTTTCATGATGTTCGAGCCATTGACGGCAGCAAGCCGGC
>JAZDOF010000432.1:0-2474 GCA_043799015.1 Pseudomonadota bacterium
CGATGCCGGATTCAAACGCGTTCAGATAGGCTCGTTCGTGAACCCCAAGCTGGTGCCCCAGATGGCCGGGACGGATGAAGTATGGCGGCTCATACGACGGAAGGAAGAGGCACGATTCAGCGTGCTGGTGCTTAACGAACGCGGACTCCGACAAGCACTCGAAGCAGGTCCGTTCCACATTGAAATGTTCGTGTCCGCGTCGGAGGCCCACAGCATGCGAAATTCCAACATGGGTACCGAGACTGCGGTGCTCAAGGCAGCCGACATGCTCTCCCGTCTTCGCAACAAATCGATTAGCGCTACGGCGGGCGTTATGTGCGCCTTCGGGTGCTATGAAGATGAGGAAGTCCCCGCGGACAAAGTGGTGGACTTGGTGCGTGCGCTGGACGGACATGGGCCCGAGGAGATCGGCCTCGCCGATACGGCGGGTTACGGTGACCCCAACCGGGTTCGTAAGCTACTCCGAGCGGTCACCCGGATGGTGGACCCTAAGAGACTAACGCTACACCTTCACGACACAAGGGGCTTCGGGATGTCGAATCTACAGACCGGCCTGGAGATGGGCATACGCCGTTTTGATTCGTCCCTGGGGGGCCTGGGCGGATGTCCGTTCCTTCCGGGAGCACGGGGAAACATATCCACGGAAATGACGGCCGAGCGGCTCAAGCTCTTGGGCTACGGAACCGGGCTGGATTTGCATAAACTCCTGCTGACTTCAAAGCGGATCAGGGAATGCGTGGCCGATTGACTCGCCCCTGCGGCGCGGGGTCACGGCCCATAGGCGTCAAAATAAGGCGACAGGCAGAAGAAAAAATCCCCCCTGCCCCCCTTTACAAAATGGGGGTAAGAGACCGATTCCTCCCCCCTTTTCTAAAGGGGGGGATGGGGGGGGGATTTCTCTGTCGGTCTTTGCTGTAAGGAAGAGCCGGTAGAATATAACCACGTGATATCATAAAGATTGGACCGTTACCTTGACGCCCATGGGGTCAAGGCCTCATCCCTTATTCCAACGTCCATGAGGATTATGAGAAATCGGCCGTTTCCCAAATCTCCCCGTTTCGGACGGACATTATGTCACCTGTTTAGCCCACGAAATCATTCTTCGTCTTCGTCGTCCTCCTCATCATCATCATCCCAATCTTCGTCTTCATCCTCGTCGTAGTAATCGTCATCATCGTCCTCATCCGGGTCTTCGTCATAGTCTTCATCATCATCTTCCTCGTCTTCGTCCTCTTCGTCATCATCTATTTCGGGCGGGCCCGCCGTCGGTCGCTGATTGATCCGATGTTCATCGTTTTCTTGGGCGAATAATGCCCGCTCGATCACCATGCCCGAGGTTCCCGGGCCCCGAATAGCCTCGGTCGTCATCCCGTCCGCCGGCGCCGAACGCAGGGGCAAAGGAGCCGGGAGAAGCTCAGCTTCGTGTTCCGTGATCATGGCCTCCTCCGGTGTTCTTTGGGGCTGCGACGACCAAATCAATTCCGGTGGAATAATCTCAGTTCCCATTAACTCTTACTCCGTTACGCTTTTGATTTGCACGAACACCGGCGGCCCTCCGTAATCCCCTTGCGGATGTCCCAGGACCGCCTCTTCGATCTGTTTGGCGATGATGGTTCGCCGGACCTCCTTTTCGCCATATGTATTCAGGATTTCCTTGATCGGGACCTCCCGCCAGTTTTCTCTGGTGTGGCGTACCCCATTCGGGGTTCCTTCAATGAATCGGTCCGACACGAGCCAGGTACTCCCCAGCTGCCACAGTTCTACGAACAGGTACTCTCGATCCACAGGCGGGGGACCCCATCGCCTGGTCCCGTAAATACCCCTAAAGGCCACGGGCAACCTCAGCACGGCGCGTACCTGCGAATCGGCTATTTCAGTCCACGGTACGCGCAACACGACTTCACCGGCAAGGCCCTGAGGGGCCTCCTGCAATTGATTCTCCAACTCGGTGCCTAAGTCCCGTGTCACCGGATGTTCCCCCGTACATTGCATGAATAATGCTAGGTCCTCGTTACGTTAATACATTCGCTCAAAGAAGTTACGGCATTCGGCATCGATTCGCCCCGCGGCCTTCCGCCCTCATGGCGCGCCGCCGACCATCCGCAACATATGCCGTCCCTCGATGAAAATGTGGCACACCTTGACGAGCCTGGCAAGGACCCAATGCCGTCCTTCACCGTCTTCCCGATGCCCTTTACGCGCTTCCCGCCTATTTCGTGATCTTCTTTGATGTCGGATGGGTAACCATTCAGTTACGAGGGGGAAATTCCAATTTCAAGGTGGGGCAGGCTTGCCGGCCTGCGAATTTTCTTAGTAAGGTCTCGGCAGACTGGAATGCCTGCTCCACAAGAGTGAAAGGTTCGTCGGATGATATTATTGAACTTGCGCGCGGTTGGTTCGAGGATTAGAGTAGAAGAGTACGCCTCGTCGGGAGGGACCCGAATGCCCATTTACAGAGATTTTCGTTCAGAATA
>JAZDOF010000443.1:0-3578 GCA_043799015.1 Pseudomonadota bacterium
GGAGCGCAACATCCAAGCCCTGTCGGTGATCTGCCCGTCCTGTTTCGAGCAGTTCGATATGGGACAGATCTTCCTTTCCAGGAAATACAAAGAGGGCTACAAGGTGCCGACCTTTTACCTAACTCAGTTGTTGGGCCTTGCGCTGGGCTTCTCTTCCAAGGAAATGGGCCTCGACGTGCATCGAGTCAAGTCGAAAAAGCTCCTGGAGAAGATCGACGTGGCTTAGTGGATGAACGACCCGGCGTTGCGCGTAACTATTAACTCGTGGGGCAGGCTTGCCGGCATGCCGAGATCGCACTAAGAAAATTCGCAGGCTAGAAAGCCTGCGCCACGTTGAGATTGTAATTTCCCGCTCGTAAGTGAATGGATCGTTGCGCGGTTTTCATCCTTGACAGAGACGGGCGATGATGCGACACTCCCGGATGTGCCGAAGTGGCGGAACTGGTAGACGCGCCAGGTTCAGGGTCTGGTGGGCGAACGCCTGTAGGAGTTCGAGTCTCCTCTTCGGCACCAACTAAATACGCAGAGCAAAACCGAGATGCTGATCTCGGTTTTTTTGTGTCCGGAATAATGCCGGACGTGATACGGGATATTCTCCCATATGAATGGATGCAATATTGCACTAGGATTACTTGACACGGCGGCTACCGCGCAGTATGGTTCCTCGGGAAGAGTAGAAGCCGTGCTTGCCCTGTCATCCCCTTCAGGAATACGGGGGCTGGACGCCAAGAATCAACCCCAGACCAGAGCTCCCGAGTCGAGGATTTCTACTGCGTCACATTCGCCTTGATATCCCCGAACTATAAGGTTCACTGTGTCCGTCACCGCATTGTCCGGAATTGGGACATTGCCGTCTGTAGAAGGATTGAATCAATGAGCATCAACATTTATGTGGGAAATCTGTCCTTTGACACCAGCGAAGAGGAGCTCAGGGAGTTGTTCGAGCTCCACGGGGCCGTACTCTCGGCGAAAATTATCAAAGACCAGTTCACAGGACGGTCCAAGGGATTCGGCTTCGTGGAAATGCCTAACCGTGACGAAGGAATGAACGCGATCAAGCAACTGGATTCGACTCAGCTCGGAGGTCGTACCCTCAAAATAAACGAGGCCCGGCCGCGTGGAGATTCCGGCCCGGGAGACAGAGACAAGCGGTCACGCTGGTAGAGGCGCGCACTCGATCTTTGAACACTGAGGCGCCCCAGGGGGGCATTAGGCCTGGACCGAACCGTAACACGGCCGGACTCGTACTCGGTCGTACCCTAGGTGGGCGCCTTCACCCAGCCCCAAAAACGTACGTGCGAACATAGCTTTGCCCGTACCCGGCGCTACCCGATTTGTCCGCCGCTCAATCAACGGTTCGGACTTTGGTACGCATCACCGAGAACGGATAGACGAGACTTGCGGCGCTCGCACGTATATTTCATCGGCAACATGACGGCAAGGGGGGCAGGACCAACGTTTTAGGGTGCCGACGTGCCGCGGCGTCAGGGGGAAGACCGGACAGGAGTTGATTATTTGGGAAATTTCCTCTACAAACATGCCCTTTGCCTTCATCCCTATTACCGTGACAGTCACTCAGGATCGCTGGGTTTGGCGGTATTCCCTCCCATCGGGCTTGAGTACATAGCCGCGGCCCTTAGCCCTCACGTCGGAGACCTTACACTGCTTGACCTCCGGATGTCCGGGCCTCTAAGGGACCCCGCACGGCTTAAGCGATTCATTGCCGAGAACATCGACCTCCTTTGTATAAGCCTCAACTGGGAGTACCAGTTTGAAGAGGTGTGCAGCCTTATCAACAGTCTCCCCCAAGGCGTCAAGACCATCGTGGGCGGTCAGCAGGCGACTCTATTCCCGGATGAAGTACTGGGGCTGTGTCCCGGAGTGGATATCCTGGTGAGGGGCGAAGGAGAAGAAGCGATAGCCGAAATCGCAGGCGGCGCGGCACCGGAAGATATTCCCGGCATATCGTATCGTAAGGACGGACTGATAATCCACAATCCCAATCGTCCGCTTCGCGACGTTGATGCATATCATTACCCGGATAGGCGGCTGCGAGGGCAGGGGTACCACTTCAATCTGGGCGGTTTTGCCCTTCGTGGCGAAGAATTCGATATGATCCTAACCGCGCGAGGCTGCCCGTACAACTGCAAGTTCTGCACGTTCAACCTCAATCCTTACACACAGAAACGTCGGTATTCGGCCCGTTCCATCGATTCGGTCATGGAGGAAATTCGTCAATTGACGGCCGGCGTGGTTTTGATCGCGGACGAAAACTTCTTCGTGAACCCTCAGAGGGCCAAGAAGCTGTGCGAAAGGATTACGGCTGAAGGGATACGGAAAAGATTCATCGTCCAATCCAGGATAGAGATATTCGAGCACCGCGATGTCCTGGAAGCCGCGGCAAAGGCGGGAATAGGTCTTATCCTGCTGGGGATCGAGTCACCCACGAACCGTATTCTGGAACAGTTGAACAAGGGCTTCGATACCGACAAACTCCGAGAAGCCTTCAAGACGTTTCGCGAATTCCCGTTCTTCTATCACGGTTATTTCATATACGGCAACGTGACGGAAACGGAAGAAGAGATGATGCAAATACCGGTTTTTGCGAAAGAACTGGGTTTGCATACCATCGCGTACCAGAAACTGAGGATAGAACGATACTCTCCTTTGCAGGAATTGGTTGAAGCCGCGCCGGGATATTACGTCGGCGACGACAGGATCGTATACCAAGAAGGACTGGGGAGACCCTATCTCAAGCGCATCAGTCGGCAAATTACACGAGAGTTTTATACGCCGGACCAACTGATGAAGATACTGAAAAAGCTGTTCCAGGTGGGCATTATCAGGCGGGAGAGTTTCTTTCCGCTTCTCCTGAGCGCACCGGTGGTACTTGCCAACATGATAGGCCGTAAGATCGACAAACGAATGGGCAGATTTCCTTTTTGGAAGCGGCTTTTCGCGGCTTGAACGCGGGCGTGGTCCGCGGCCGTATCCGACCGTGCGTAGTGTTTGTTTTCCCGAATGAGGTGCTGTTTTTTCGTAAGCGTTCACCGGGATAGTTTTCCGAAAGAGACGGCACGATCTGTTTTACCAATGTTTGCGAACCCTCACTCTTTGGAAATCGTTCCGACCAATTGTAGGGGCGGACACGCAGGTCCGCCCCTACGAGAAACGGTTCCCGACATGCACCCACTGAACGGTTACGTTTTTTCTTTGACCATATAGGACCGACCCCACTGGGGATTGATGGTCGTTGCGGGCATTCTTCGGCTCCGCAGGGGTCTTTTCATGCCGGAGACGCTTCCCTAGGCTTCACGAATCTGTTATCCTCGCAACAATACTGTTGATTGACACTCGCTATGGATCACAATGACCCATTGATCTCGGTTCGGTCCAGCGGAGGGGTAGTTGCCGAATGGTGTCCCAGGACATGGAAACTCGCAAGAAACGCCGGATTCTAATTGTAGAAAACGATGAAATAATTGCCGGGGACATCGCCGAATCCTTGCAGGGGCTGGGGTACGAAGCGGTCGGAGGGGTTTGTTCGGGAAAAGAAGCGCTTCGAGCTGCCGAACAGT
>JAZDOF010000858.1:0-2690 GCA_043799015.1 Pseudomonadota bacterium
ATCAACGGGCTTGCGAATGAAAGAGTTGGCGCCCAGGGAATAGCTCTTGAGCAGGTCTTCCCGTTCCCTGGATGTCGTGAGAACAACGACGGGAATCAGGGCCGTTCTCACCTCCGCCCGAATTCGCCGCAAGACTTCAAAACCATCGACCTTCGGGAGTTTCAGATCCAACAGGATGAGGACCGGTTTCTCGCTTTGGTCCCGAGCGGCATACCGCCCGGTGCCGAACAGGTAATCCAGGGCCTCTTGACCATCGCGCACCACGACAAGCTTGTTCGCGATGTTGTTTTCCTCGAAAGCGAAGAGCGTGAGATCCGCATCATCGTTATTATCCTCCACCAGCAGGATGAGCCCGGGATTCATGATCTTCCTACCAGCCCCGTGTTATCTCCATGAACACTAAAACAATTCATGTTCCTGCTCCCAGGAGAGTAAAATAGAATGTCGCTCCCTTATCCACTTCACTCTCGGCCCATATCCGGCCTCCGTGCCGGCGAATGATCCGCTGGACGATGGCAAGGCCAATGCCTGTACCCGCGAATTCATCGACAGTGTGGAGTCGCTGAAAAGCTCCGAAGATTTTGTCCGCAAAGGCCATGTCGAACCCGGCACCGTTATCCCGGACGAAGTACGCCGGCTCTCCGCTGTGCACGGTAACACCGAATTCGATCCTGGCCCGGCTCTCTTTGCCTGTGAATTTCCATGCGTTTCCCAGCAGGTTCTCCAGTGCCACGCGGACAAGGCGCTCGTCCGCGTCCGCCTCGACATGGTCCTCAATGACCACTTCTACCGATCGATCCGGGTCCGACTCCTGTAAATCCGCCAGAATCTTCCGCACCAGACCGGTGAGGTCAGCTTTTCTCCTGCTCATCTCCGTACGGGTCAAACGTGAGAGCTGGAGCAGATCGTCAATGAGCAGGCCCATGCGTTCGGTGGCCCCCCGTACTCGGTGTAGGTAGTCCTTGCCCTGGGCGTCGAGCACATCCTCGTACTTCCGCAAGAGGATACCGCTGAAGCCGTCTATGGATCGCAAAGGCGCTCTCAGGTCATGGGACACGGAGTAGGAAAAGGCCTCAAGCTCTTTGTTCACGCCGGCCAATTCCGCATTCAGATGCTCTATTTGGAGAAGCCGGCGTTTCAACTCCTCGGCATGCCGTTTCACGGCCTTGTTCATCTTGAACAGGTCGACGAAGACCTTGACCTTTGCCCTGAGCACATGTGGTACTACCGGGGAAAAGATGTAGTCCACCGCACCGAGAGAATATCCTTTCGCGGCAAACTCATCGGTCTTGCTGATGGCCGTAATGAAGATGATGGGGGTATTCTCGGACCTTTCACGAGTTCTTATCAGGGTTGCCGTCTCAAACCCATCCATCTCAGGCATATGCACATCCAGGAGGATCACGGCAAAATCCCGCTGTAAGAGTTGCGTCAGGGCCTCTCTGCCGGAACGGGCCTTGATCAGGTTTCCCAGATCCTCCACCACACTCGCCAAGGCCACGATTTTGTCCGGATTATCGTCCACGATGAGAATGTCGGCTTTGTCGTCGATCTGCTGCATGGGCATCCGTCCTAAAGAATTGGTAGTAGGCGTTCACCGGGATGGTTCTCCGGGAACCGCAGTATGTTCCGTTACTCCTAAGCGCACCGATTATAATTCGTTTTCCCGAATCTCGGCAGGGATCCGTAGGGGCGGACCTGCGTGTCCGCCCTCTCATTTGGGCGCACATATAGGTGCGCCCCTAAAATACGCCGCGTACTCCTCCTGCTACATTTCACGGCGCGTCCAGCACCTCGCGGACCATCTTGAGAAGCCCGGCTGATAGGGCGGGCTTTGACACGAAGCCTTTGGCCCCGGATTCGATTATGTTCGGCGTCCATCCTTCAAGGGAGATTCCACTGGAGATGATGACCCTTACCTTTGGATCGATCTTCAAGAGTTCTTCCAGACACTGCCGGCCGCCCATGACGGGCATGACGAGATCAAGAATTACCAGTGAAATCCGATTTCCTTCTCTTTTGTACAGGTCCAAGGCCTCCTGACCGTTCCCGGCGGTCAGCACGGTGTAACCCTCACGGCCGAGAAATCTCTCTCCCAAATCCAGTACCACCTCCTCGTCGTCCACCAACAATATTGTCTCGGTCCCTCCTTCATGGACGGCTTGCGGACCCACACCGTTCTCAAAAACCTCCTCTTGTTCCAGGGCCGGTAAGTAGATTCCGAACCTAGTACCATGACCAGGTTCACTGTAACAGGTGACAAAACCTCCATGCTGCTTGACGATGCCATACACCGTGGCAAGCCCCAGACCCGTTCCTTCACCGACTTTCTTGGTGGTAAAGAAGGGCTCGAAGATGCGGTTCACGGTCTCTTCGTCCATTCCATACCCCGTGTCGGACACGGTGAGAAGCACATAGGCGCCGGGCTTGACATCGAGATGCCGGCTGCAATACTCCTCATCCAAGGTGATGTTTTCCGTCCTTATGGTGAGCTTTCCGCCGTCCGGCATTGCGTCTCTGGCATTCACTGCGAGATTCATGAGAAGCTGCCCCATCCGGACCAAATCCGCATTTACCGGTTTCAGGTCTGAATCAAGGTGAAGATTGATCTCTATCATCTTGGGAATCGTCCGGGACAAGAGTTTTCTCAGATCCTCTATGTCTCTGTTCAGGTTCACGGGACAGAAGCA
>JAZDOF010000465.1:0-4388 GCA_043799015.1 Pseudomonadota bacterium
GTTTGGCCTCCAAAGGGATCAAGGCCGCAGGCTGAACCACCAGAGAGGATCCCACCGTCAGTAACAAATCACAGTCCCTAGCGTGTTCAAAGGCCCGCTCAAGGGTTTCCACGGGCATTGCCTGGCCGAACGCAATGGTCGCGCATTTCAGTGGTCCTCCGCACTTGTCGCAGTAAGGGACTTCTATCTTGTTTCGCTCCATATCAGCGTCGATCTCCGACCTGGGCCTGCGGAGCCCGCAACGGAGGCAGTTGACTTCATGGACCGTGCCGTGGAGTTCGTACACCTTGTCGACCGAGGTCCCCGCCTTCTGATGCAACCCGTCGATATTCTGGGTTACCAGCGCTTGTAAACGACCGGTGTTCTCGATTTCGACGATTGCACGATGGGCCCCGTTGGGTGAGGCGTCCCTCATGGCCGGGAAGCGCGCCCGATCATACTCCCAGTATAGTTTTCGGTATTTTTCATGGCTCATGAATTTTTGATAGGTGAGGTCGTCCTGGTTGTATCTCGACCACACTCCACCGGGTGAACGGAAGTCGGGTATACCCGACTCGGTGGATATTCCGGCCCCGGTGAAAACCACCACTTTCTCGGCTTCGTACAGCACACGCGCTGCATGTCGAACATCATTCGGATCCACGGTCTGCTTCCTTATTAGCGGGGATTCATTCTCATGACATTGCATAGGCCTCAAAGACGACGGATCAACCCATCCTGCCGGAGGCAACGGAAATATGAAGCGGTCTCAACTCAACTGGAAGGGCGGAAATGCCGGCTTCCGCCCATCATTTGCGCGTCTGTGTGCGACCGAGCTTCGGCCTGCCCTCCGGCTCCCCCAAATCCTCGTTTCGAGGCGGTGTCCGGCAGTTCGTTTGCCTCATGGTCGCCTTTAGCGCTATTATCCTGTCCATGACGGTCATAAGCTTGTCGAAGCGGACCTCACCGCTCGTTTTTGAAGGGTTGCGGGCCATATCTCGAAACTGGAGTCTGAGTTGTTTTAGAGACTTCTGCATTTCCGCGCACGGATCCAAGGCGGGGCACGCGTCGGCAAGCAAGAGAACGGAGAAAATCCTCCACAGCATATTATCATGCGTCGAAGGCGACGGCGCGTCTTGCCGTGGGACGAGAGGGAAGGGGTAGTATCCATGTGGTCTCCAATGGACCGTCCGCAGTGCCGGCGGCTTTTCATCGCGTCTAGCGGGGCCTGTCGGAGTGTCCCAATCCGTCCCCGCGGGAATGGCAACCATGCTTGTAGCACAATTCCGGCTCTTGGATTACAATGAGGCCGGGCCTGCCGGTATTGCAACAGAAAAGGAAGCACATATGCGTGTAGCCATCGCGATCAGCGGCGGGTTTGACAGCGCGACCTCGGCCCTGTTGCTCAAGAGGCAGGGACACCAAGTAATCGGTTTGCACATGCTGATCCACGAGGCGTCGGAGGAAATCCGGGAAAATGCGCACAGGGTCGCAAAACAGGTTGGAATAGAGGTGGTCTCCGTCGATTTGCGTGATAAGTTCGCAGAAGTGGTGGTCGAACCTTTTCTCAAAGGATATGAGTGTGGATTCACGCCTTCCCCTTGTCCCATATGCAACCGCCACATCAAGATGGATTATCTGTTGAGGTATGCAGCGGTTATGGGATGCGACAAACTTGCCACCGGGCATTATGCGGCAATCGCCGACACCGAAGGGGGTGCGGCGCTGTTCAAGGGAATGTCCATTGAGAAGGACCAGTCCTATTTTCTTTTCATGTTGACGCGGGACATGTTGGGCCGGTTGATGTTTCCGCTTGGAAGCATGTCGAAGGAGCAAGTGCGCACTTTGGCGGGAGATGCCGGTTTGTCGGTTGCGGGGGACGAAGAATCGCAGGAGCTTTGTTTTATCCCTCATGGAGACTACCGTGTTTTCTTGGAAAGAAAGGGGGTCAAGTCACGGCCCGGTCCCATAAAGGATCTTGAGGGCAAGGTTTTGGGGACTCACAAAGGCATCACCGCCTACACCATAGGCCAACGTAGGGGACTAGGGATAAGCTCGGAAAGGCCATACTACGTGATCCGGATACATGGCGATTCAAACACGGTCATAGTGGGTCGCACGGAGGATACCCGATCATCGGTCCTGAGGATTTCGGAGGTAAACCTTCTCACGTCTCGGAATCCCCTGGAGGGCTCAAGATACCAAGTCAAAGTCCGCTCGACAACTACCCCCTCGTGGGCTACGGTTCAATCCGCGGAGGGAGGCCGCCTGACGTTTCGGTTCGACACGCCCCAGTCGGGGGTAGCCCCCGGCCAGGCCGCTGTGTTCTACGAAGGTGACCGCGTGATGGGAGGTGGGTGGATACTCCCCGAGGAGGAATTTTGAAGTCGGCCTGAGTACGTTTTCTTGGCATGAGAGGTGTGACTCAATCCGGCTCAACGGAATTCTCTCCAAACCGCATAGGAGGACGGCGCATCGCCTGGTAAGCAATCACCGGGGTCGTCTCATCCCAAGGATGATGGTACGGTGGGTTTATGGAAGACCGGCGTACCGTTCCGCAGTGCCGATTTTCCGCATGATCTCCCTTCATACGGAGCCACGGATATAGTCCTTCAGTCGAGGGTCTGCTCATACCATGGAAATGAAGGTGTCTTTCACGGCAGGACCGAAGAAAAATCTTTTGCTCGCTGCGCTCCGGGCAGCGACCCGCATTCCAACGCGGATTCCAGAGGAAAAAACGGACACGGAGCGACACGGTGTATAAGGAATATCACAGGTATCGCCGATTCTTGGTGGTCGCGGATATCGTCATCATGATAACCCTGTTCGCGACTATAGTCGAAATGAGACCCTGGCTCCCCGGAAAACTAATCGAATCCGGAGAGAGCATGCGTTTTCCCCTGCTCTACATAGCAATCTTCCTGTTTTGGCACCTGCTGTTTTTAATGACCGGCGTTTATGATCTTGCAAGAATACCTAGTTTTACCAAACAGTTAGGCGTTTTCACATCATCCTATTTCCTTGGGGTTTTTATTTTTGCCGGGTTCTTATATTTCACCCACAGGGAAATGTCTCGTATGTTGGTCGTGTACTTCAGCGTGTCAAACTACTTGGCCTTGCTTCTCATGAGGTACGCCTTCTCGCGATATCTCACGCGAAGGAGAAAGGGAGCAGGGTTAACCAGGGTCCTGGTTGTAGGGGCAACTGATAACGGCATTGCTCTGGCGAGAAACCTCATGGAATACCACGGATCCATTTATCATGTCGTGGGGTTCGCCAAAGACGGGGACGGAGCGGCAACGCCCTTGCCGGCGTCCATTTTGGGTGCGATTGAGGACGTCCCAGGACTCGTAAGGGCGTTCAACGTCGAAATGGTTATAGTCGCCCTTACCGAATCTCAAAGCTGGGAGATGGAAAAACTCATCGTAGACCTTTACTGTTTACCGGTAAGGATATACCTGGTTCCCGACTTGCTGAAGCTCACCCTGCTTCAGTCCGAAGTCGAGACTTTCGGGCACACCATGGTCATAGGCATCAGAGAACCGGTAATTCAGGGTTCCAGGCGGACCATAAAGAGGGTATTCGACGTTTTCACCAGCCTAGTACTCCTCATGCTTCTGTGGCCTCTCATGCTCTTCGTGGCAGCGGCGATCAGAATCGAGTCTCATGGTCCGGTCATCTTCCGGGCACGCCGCGTGGGTGAGAATGGCCGGCTGTTCGACATGTTGAAGTTCCGTTCCATGTACTCCGGGGCCGAAAGACTACAGGACAAAGTCTCCGGGACGGACCGGGAAGGACGCATCGTTCACAAACCCAAGGACGATCCGCGCATCACGCGCGTAGGCCGTATCATCCGTCGGACGTCCATCGACGAGCTTCCCCAACTCATAAACGTGCTGAAAGGAGAAATGTCTCTCGTCGGGCCCAGACCCGAACAACCTTTCATCACTGAGAGTTACGAGCATTGGCAATGGTCCAGACTGGCGGTGCCGCCCGGAATAACGGGTTGGTGGCAAGTTTCCGGGAGGAGTGACCTTCCACTGCACCTCAACACTCAATACGATCTCTACTACGTGCGCAATTACTCGTTCCTGCTGGACCTCCAAATTCTGTTCAAAACCGTTGTGGTGGTCTTTCAGGGCAGGGGAGCTTATTGAGCGGCGCCCGGCAACGGCGTCGGCGATGAAGGTTGAGTGAATCGCAAGGAAAAAAAGTAAGCGTTTACCGCGAAGACAAGAAATCAACCACGAAGCACAAAGGACGCGATGAACGATTACAGGAACCGACAGCGAGGTCCGCATTGGATTATCGAACAGCGATAACCGTTGTCATCGCCACGGCCCTGAGCATCCTCCTGGGTTATGTGAACGTCCTTGCCTGGGAAAAGGGGGCCAAGCTCGCCATAGCAT
>JAZDOF010000468.1:0-3744 GCA_043799015.1 Pseudomonadota bacterium
CGGACAGCACACCAGGGCTCCCTTTCCCAGATTGGCGAAGGGGAAGTCCACGCGGAACCTCTTTATGCGACGAATGGTCATCCACCCCATTAATATCATTAAGGGAAGCATGGAGATCATCACTTCGGTAAGTCTGAGGGCCACAATGGAGTTGTATCCGCCGTGAAGGACGATCGCCAGCACAAGGCCACGAGCTACCGTGGCGATTTCGTTACGCTTGCGAAATCGCGCGATTCCCAATGAATAGCCCCACATGGCCGAGAACATCACATGCGCGGGCGTGGCGAGCACGACTCTTGCCACAAAGATCCCGGGCCCCATTACTCCCATGTAGACGAGGTTTTCGATGCACGCGAATCCCAATGCCGCGGTGGTGGAGTAAAGGATGCCGTCCATGGGCTCGCGAAAGTCATCACTTCGATATATGCCGACCCATACGGCGCACAGTTTCAGGAACTCCTCTATGGGAGCGATGAGGAGTAGACTTACCGCCGCGGACTGAAGGACCGACGGCTGGGCGACGGTAGCCTCGGTGACGTGTTCCAAAATGGCGGCCGGAAGAGTGCTCGCACAACCCAGGGCAAAGACCGCGGCGATATTGTGGAACCGGCCCGGCCGTCCCTTCCATGCAAACCAAATCAGCCACATTAGTCCGGGGAGAACCCCGGCGGTCAGGAAGGCTGCGTGCAGCTCGGCACCTCGAATTGACTTCGTTTCATGGGAACCGTATAACACGGAAGCTATCGCGATCCAAGCCCGCCAAACGGTGGACGAAGGGCGCGATGAGGACGGACCGCAAGGTGAGGGCTCACATGATGCGGAAGGCGGCCCTGGGCGCCGACGGCCTCTCTCCCTATGTCATACACGGGATTTTTGCCGGCCTTTGGGGCTTGTCACCGGCAAAGAAAAGGAGTTCCCCAGTGTCATCCGACTTAGCGACGCGCGTTACTTCTTCGCTCAGCACAGCCGACCACCTGGTCGCGGTGGAGGAATTAGTCAAGCATTTTATTGTGGGAGGCGGCTTCTTTAGGGGAAAGGACCTCAAAGTTCATGCGGTCGACGGGGTCGATCTTGCCGTTCGCAAGGGGGAGACCCTTGGACTCGTGGGCGAATCGGGATGCGGCAAGTCCACATTGGGGCGGCTCATTCTCGGGTTGATACGGCCGTCGTTCGGGAGGGTGATTTTTGAGGGCCGCGACATCACGAACTTGAGCCGGGCCGAGATGAAGCCCATTCGCCGGGAAATGCAGATAATATTTCAGGATCCCTACTCGGCGCTCAATCCTCGCCATACCATCGGCACCATAATAGGCGAGTCCTTGACGATTCATTCCGTCGGTACGCCGGCGCAACGCAGGCAAAAGGTCCTTTCCCTACTTGAAGAGGTCGGCTTAAGGCCCGAAGCGATGAAACGCTATCCGCACGAGTTCTCAGGGGGGCAAAGACAACGCATAGGCATAGCCAGAGCGCTGGCTTTGAACCCCAAGCTGATCGTGGCGGATGAGCCGGTGTCGGCGCTGGACGTGTCCATCCGGTCTCAAGTATTGAATCTCATGGAAGATTTACAGGAAAAATACAGACTCACGTATCTTTTTATCTCCCACGACCTTTCCGTGGTGGAACACATATCGGACCGCGTAGCGGTTATGTACCTGGGCAGGATAGTGGAGATAGGGGAAAATGACGATATATTCGATAATTGTCTCCACCCTTACACGGAAGCCCTGCTCAGCGCCGTCCCCGTGCCGGATCCCGAACACAAGCAATCAAGGATTATTCTCGAAGGAGACGTTCCAAGCCCTCTCCATCCGCCGACCGGCTGTAGGTTCCATCCTCGGTGCCGGCTCAGAGAGGAATTATGCTCACAGGAGGACCCTGAATTAGTGGATGTGGGCAACGGCCATCTTGTCGCCTGTCGCGTTAGGGCCCCGTCGAGATAGGGCCGGCTATCGTCAGGGGGGCTTTTCGAGACCGTCTCAAAACCTTCCACATACGAACGATCGTAACATGATATGCCGTAGCGGGGCTTATCCCCGCCCCCGGTATGCGCTTCCAGGCCGCGGCGGAAACGGCGAGAACGGCTTTCCTCTGCACGCGACGCTTCCGGGGACGGTCGTACCGCGATATATACAAAAATTTGAGTTTCAAGGTAACCGTTCACTTACGGGCTCGAAATTCCAATCTCAACGTGGCGCAGGCTTTCCAGCCTGCGAATATTCTTAGTCCGATCTCGGCAGGCTGGAAAGCCTGCCCCACAAGAGTGAATGGTTACGTTTCAAGACCGTTTCTGCTTCCCCGCCTCCGCCAGCGCCCCGCGCAACACATTTACAGCCAATTCCGCACATGCGACGTTTTCGTTCGGAAGCCCCCCTAGATAGGCAACGACGTCTTGAGAGTTCAGACAGCCCGCCTCCGCCGTGGTCCTTCCTTCGGCAAGACACGTAACCGCGCTCCCGCAAGCTACGGTGGGCCCGCAACCGTCCGTAACGAAGCTGATACGATCAATTACGTCCCCGTCTAGGCCGACGAATATGCCGATGGTCTCTCCGCACATCCCGCTCATCTGAATGTACGCGTCGGGGCTATTCATTACGTCCAGGTTGCGGGGGTGTTTGAAGTGGTCCAAGACGGTTTCGGAGTACAGCCGCCGGGCATCTGCCAGGATTTGATCTTCGATTTCATCGAATTCGTCGTATAGCGGTTCCATTGATGGGCTTATTCCAGGATCGCGAATTGAAACGCGGTTTAAGGAAGGCATTTCGGCTTCGCGCCTCGCAAACAAGGAACGAGGTTTATTTCCCGTAACCATTCACTTACGGGCGGAAAATTCCAATCTCAACGTGGCGCAGGCTTTCCAGCCTGCGAATTTTCTTAGTGCGATCTCGGCAGGCCGGAAAGCCTGCCCCACAAGAGTGAATGGTTACTGTTCCCCGATCCTATCGGCCTAACGGAAACAGTGGATTGCCTTCGTCATGCGTGCTTTTCGAAAACGTCCGAACCACTGATGTACGATGATAGGCATAACCCTAAACACCGTAGGGGCCGGGCTTGTCCCCGCCCCTACGTTCGTGGTACCCGTCGTTCCGTCACCTACGAGTCGTGACTCCCCGCAGGAGGATCCAAGGAGCTACTTTGTGGGTCCTCTCTTGGCGTTGACCCGACCTATCGCCTGGTTTGCATCCGCCAGCACCACCACATTCGGTCCCACGGTTATGGATATGCCGTCCTGGACTACGGAGCCCTCCGCCGGCAAGTCTATGCTGCACTCCTTGCTGAGTTCGGAAAGCACAGCCTGTTTGCCCACCACCTCGCGCATGGTGAGGGCCATTTCGGTCAATACTTCCAAGGCGTTGAATTTGCAGCACACATGTCGGAAGTAACGATTGTCGCGTATGGCGGCGCTGACCTCGTTACGTTGCATCAGGATGTCCTCGACGGGCATTCGGGCCTTGAGGACGCCGACCACATCCGCCCTCTTCATGCCTAGTTCGACCCCCTGGAACCCCTTGAAATATTTAGCGGAAGGAGTTGCAGGTGCGGCCGCGCCTATGAGACACACAACAAGTGAAAAGACAAACGCTTTGTTCACTCCCGGTCAGCTCCCATTTTTCGGTATTATGCAATTTTACTGTGAAATCCCAAATCTGTCAAAGCAATTCTGCAATAACGCCGGCCCGTGGCCATGGCGTTCTGTAATGTCATTCATTAAGTTTGATCATAAAAATATTGTGAGTAGGGGTGGTT
>JAZDOF010000487.1:0-3520 GCA_043799015.1 Pseudomonadota bacterium
CGGACCTAGTATGACCGTTAGCAGCGCAATGATGCTGATCACGGCTATACCGAGGTGTTTGACGAGTTCGTTCACCTTCTCGTCCGCGTTGCGTCCGTAATTACGCGTTACCATTACCCGGACGTCCGATGGAATGACCGAGTCCTTAAGCTCGTCCACCTTGCCGATGATCCCCTCGGCCACCTTTACGGCATTGGTCCCTTTTCGCTTGGCAACTGCAACGGTAACTTGGGAATAAGTGCGGCCCGGGGCCGCTGAGGGGGAGTCCTTGGTGGCCTCGTCCCTGAGGGCGCCCGGACCGAAGGCGATACGACCGTAAGTTGCGACTTCCGCCGGGCCGTCAACCACCTCGGCAACATCGGCGAGGAACACCGGCCGTCCGTTGTGTAACCCGACCATTATTCCCTTGAGATCCTCGACCGACTTGATGAAAGGACCGGCCTCGACGACGGCCTCCCGATTGGTCTGCTCCATGGTGCCGACACGTAAGTTGACGTTGGCCGCCTTGAGCCGACGCTCCATCTCCAAGACCGAAACGTTTCCGGCCGCCATGCGTTCCGGATTGAGCAACACCCGGATCTGTCTCTTGCGGCCGCCGACCACAAATGCGCGACCGGTATCCGGGATGCTCTGGACACGGTGGAGCAGTTCTTCCGCGACCCTGCGCAGCTCGTAATCCGAGTAGAAGTCGCTGTACAGCGCTAGGGTGACGATGGGGACATCGTCGATCTCCACGGGTTTGACCACCCAACCTGTAACGCCGGGCGGGACCTCATCCATGTACGACATAATTTTGCTGTGAGTCTTCAGGAGACTCTTTTCACGGTCCTCGCCCACGTAAAACCTTACCGTCACGACGGCCGATCCGGGAGCGGACATGGAATAAACGTACTCGACGCCGTCTATTTCCCAAAGCTTTCGTTCAAGGTTGATCGTGACGAGGTTTTCCACTTCCGAAGCGGAAGCCCCAGGCATGTTGATCATGACGTCGACGAGGGGGACGACTATTTGAGGCTCTTCCTCGCGAGGAGTAAGGATGAGAGCGGCCGCACCCGCCAGCAACGACGCAATGATGAATACTACCGGCAGCCTGGAGGTCAGGAACGCCTCCACTATTTTTGCGGTGATTCCAAGGCCGTACTTTTCTGAAAGGTTCAAACCCATGGTAATCCGTCTCTGCTTGATAAATCCGGGGTCGGGACTATCCATCGAATAAGGCTTCCATGACTAAGGGGCCGAACGGCCCGTCGAGCGGGCAAAGCTTAGCATTGGCGCTCAAATGGGTCAAGATTCTTGGAGAAGGCGCGTCGCCGTGCGCTCGCCTCGGAGCTGAGTCGTCCGCGCGGTAACCATTCAGTCTCGTGGGGCAGGCTTTCCAGCCTGCCGAGGTTTTCTTTTACAAAATCCGCAGGCTGGAAAGCCTGCGCCACGTTGAGAGGAGATTTTTCCGCTCATAAGTGAATGGTTACTCCACGTGAAAGAGCCGGCTTGCAATCCGGGGGCCGGGGTGGTATTTAGAAGGTCCGTCCCCGTGGAAGCGACCGTCCTTCGGCCCTTTACGGCGACATATCGAGGGAACGGGCCGGTGGATTAACAGCATGGAATCAGGAAAGAAGGACCTCGGGACTGGATAGGGGTTAGGACACGGCGGACAACGTTTTTCCTTCGACCGAATAAGGTAATCTTGACATACCGACCCATTTTCTGGTAATGAGAGGGTCTTCGTGCAGAAGTGGCTGAAAGTCTGGGTACTGGTAGGCGACGCATTTCAACATGGGGCGTCGATAGCCTTGGCAATACCGGTCGGCATCGGTATGGGATATCTCCTGGACAGGTTCTTCGGCACATTTCCCTATTTGTCGATACTCTTCTTTTTCTTCGGTATTGGAGCAGCGGTTCGAAATGTTCAACGAGCAATCCGTCACGAGGCGCGAGTGCATGAGCAGGAAAAAACCGTAGGGAAGGATGACGGATGAACTTCAGGGTGCTTCCCGATATCCTGATAATCCTTGCCGCGAGTGTTTTTCTGGTCGGCCTCTGTTCCGCGCTCATTTTCGGGTCCTGGAATTTCGCCGTCGGCTTTGCCGCCGGAGGGGCCTTGGTGGTGTTGAACACTTGGGCATCGGCGAGAAAATTGAAAAACGTCGGGTTCCAAGACCGGGGCCGGGCCCTAGTCTCTCTCGTGGGCGGTTTCTATGCCCGACTCGCCGCATTGGCCGTTTGTCTGTACATCCTTGTTGCCATACTAAAAGTGAATCCGGTGGGTTTGGTCACCGGCCTGTCGGTGGTCCCCGCCGGACTATTCGTCATGTCGGCCCTCATCTACCTTGCCAATAGACGACCAAAGGAGGTCTGATTCATGGCCGCGCAGATTCATCCGCCCGCGTTGACGGACGTCATTTCCAATCCATTGTTTCACAACATGGAGGAGATGTGGAAAAGCTACGGCGTTACGCACGCGGACCTCAACAACGTTTTCAACGCGTGGTTGGTGATGATTATCTTGATCGTCTCGGCCCTTCTGGTGAAGAGCAAGCTGGAGACGGTCCCCGGAGGACATCAGAATTTCTGGGAGGTGGCCCTATCCACCCTCGACGATCTTGTGACGCAGATCATGGGGGAACACGGTCGGCCGTTTTTTCCTTTGATCGCCACGTTGGCCCTGTTTATCGTGTCCTGTAACCTGATCGGAATCCTACCGTGGTTCTACTCATCGACCAGTAACCTGAACACCACCCTTGCTTTGGCCCTAATCTCATTTACCATGACCCACTTTGTCGGTTTGAAAGTGCATGGGGCCAAGTATTATCACCATTTCCTGGGGCCGGTACCCTGGCTTATTCCTCTCATGCTTCCCATTGAGATCATAGCGCACCTCAGCCGTGTGCTTTCTCTCAGCTTCCGGCTTTTCGGAAACATCATGGGTGAAGATCTCGCCATCGTGATCCTCACCATTTTGGTTCCCTTCATAGTACCCTTGCCGATGATGTTCCTACAGGTTTTTACGTCTTTTGTTCAGACCTTGGTGTTCATCATGCTGACCATGATGTACATCGCGGGCTCTCTGGAAGAGGCCCACTGATAAACGTTACGGAGGTTCTTGGTTCATGAAGAAGTTGATTATTGCCGGTCTTATGATTGTTGCTCTGACGGCGCTCGCCGGTGTTGCCATGGCCGCTGAGGGCGGCGACAAAGCCGGTATTATGCAGTGGACCGTACTCGGCGCAGGTCTGGCCATCGGCCTCGGCGCCATTGGAAGCGGCATCGGGATGGGCACCGCCATCGGCGGCGCTTGCGAAGGCACCTCGAGAAACCCCGAAGCCGGCGGCAAGATCCTCACCACCATGATCATCGGCTTGGCCATGATCGAGTCTCTGACCATTTACGCGCTGGTTGTGGCCCTGCTGCTTCTCTTCGCGAATCCTTACACCGGCTGATCCGGTATCTTTCCGTTCCAGTCCCCCCGACATTCATTGGGGGGACTTCTCCCATCTTGTTTGATTCACCGCTAATAATAATA
>JAZDOF010000509.1:0-9659 GCA_043799015.1 Pseudomonadota bacterium
AGAGTGCCCGGGATGCCTTGCAGAAAAATGAGGAAAGGTTGAACCTGGTCTTGTCCGCGGGAACCGACGGCCTCTGGGATTGGGACCTCGCAACCGGACATATATGGAGAAGTCAGGGTTGGGAAACCATCCTGGGGTACGAGATGGACGAGACACCACCGGACCTCGCCGCATGGGAGAAGCTCGTTCACCCCGATGATCTGCCCCGAGTATCAAAAATTATTCACGATCATCTGGAAGGGGTAACGCCTGGATATATGAATGAATACAGGATATTGAAAAGAAACGGCGAATGGACGTGGCTGCAGGATCGGGGCAAGGTGGTTGAGCGCGATTTCGCCGGCAGGCCGTTGCGCGTTGTGGGAGCTTTCCATGATATCCATCAACGAAAAGAAGCTGAAAGAGACTTACGGGAGAGCGAAGAGAGGTTCCGTTCTTTGTTCGAGAGCTCCCTTGACGGCATCCTTTTCTCCGCTCCCGACGGACGGGTGTTCAACGCGAACCAAGCGGCGTGCAGCATATTCGGCGCGAGTGAACAGGAACTCCGTGAGATGGGCAGGGCCGGCCTCGTGGATACCGCCGATCCTCGGCTGCGTCCTGCCCTGGAAGAGAGGGCCCGCACGGGTAGGTTCAGGGGTGAGCTCAATTTCAAGCGCAAAGATGGAACCGTAATTCCGGTTGAAATCAGTTCGACCCTATTTCGCACGGCGAACGGAGAGGACAGGGCCGGAATAATCGTGCGGGACATAACCGAACGCAACCGGGCGGAACAGGCACTCCGGGAAACCCAAGCGGAACTCCATGCAATCTATGAAAACGCTCCCGTGATGATGTGCGTCCTGGACGGAGAGCGACGGGTACTGTACGCCAATCGTGCGTTTGCCGAATTCGTAGGTAAGAACGAAAGTGAACTCCGAGAATCCCGTGCTTGTGGGGTATGCGGCTGTGCAAACGCGCTTGATGATCAGCGCGGATGTGGGTATGGCCCCAATTGCGGGCCTTGCCCCCTGCGTTCGGCAATAGAGGAAACACACGGGACGGGGGTCGGCCGGCAGGCCGTCGAGTATCGCTCGACGCTCGTAGGGAACGGTGAAGCACGGGACGTAGTGCTCCTCGGCTCCACCGCCTCTATTCAAGCCGGGGGCAGTACCCGTGTTCTGTTGTGTTTGGAGGATATAACCGAGCGTAAAAGGGTCGAAGACGCGCTCCGCGAGAGTGAGGAGCGTTATCGCAGCTTCTTTGAGACATCTCGTGACGCTATATTCATAACGACGCTGGACGGGAAATTGGTTGACGTCAACGAAGCCGCGCTGGAATTGATCGGGTATGATTCGGAAGGTAGAGACGAGTTTATGAGAGAAGGGGTCGCCGGATTCTACTCAAACCCCGCGGAGCGCGCGGCCCACGCCGAGCTTGTCTTGAAAACGGGCTTCTCCAAAGAATACCCGGTGGACCTTCGAAAGAAAGACGGGACCATAGTCCATGCCCTTGTCACCACGGTAGTCCGGAGAGACCGAGATGGAAACGTCATCGGGTTTCAAGGGACCATTCGCGACGTCACCGAGCAAAGGCGGTCGACCGAGTTGCTGGCAACCACTCTCCGCCGCTTCTACACAATTCTGTCGAGCCTTTACTCGGGGGTGTTGATCGTCGCGGAAGACGGCCGTGTCGAATTCGTCAACCCGGCCTTTTGTCGCCTTTTTGATCTGGACGATCCCCCCGAGAACCTGCGCGGGCTGACGTCGCCCGAGATGATAGCCAAGATTGTGAACGTGTACGCCGACCCTGCCGAAGCCGTAACGCGCATAAGGGAAGTCGTTGCCCGGAACCGGCCCGTGAAGGGCGAGCAAATAGCGATAGGGGGAGGGCGGACATACATGGTTGATTACGTTCCGATTGTCGTGGACGGTAAGAGCTTGGGCCGGCTATGGCATCACAACGATATCACCGATCTGAAAGTCGCCGAGGTGGAACGCGAAGCCTTGAAGAATAGATTGTTTCAGGCCCAGAAGATGGAGTCCATCGGCACTTTGACCGGAGGCATAGCCCATGATTTCAATAACCTACTCACCATCATCAACGGTTACGCGGAATTGATCCTTGCAGAAAGGACGGAGCTGGACCCCTTATACGCGGACCTTAAGAAAATACTCGTGACCGGGGCTAAAGGCGCGGATTTGGTGCGACGGCTCCAGGCGTTCAGCAAAAGGGCCGACATCAACCCCCGGACCTTGGACCTGAATGGCGTGGTCGAGAATTCGGTAAACCTTATGAGAAGGACTTTTCCCAAGATCATCGAGATCGAGGTTGTCCCGGAGCCGGGTCCCGTCTTGGTAAATGCGGATGATTCTCAGGTGGGACAGGTCCTGATGAACTTAGCCATAAACGCTAAAGAAGCCATGACCGAAGGTGGTCGGATGAGGATCGAGGTCCGAAAGACCTCGATAACCGAAGACCATGGCCGGCTTCACCACGGTGTGAAGCCGGGGCCGTACGTGATCGTCGCGATCTCCGACACCGGCAAGGGAATGACCCGTGACACGATGGATCGCATGTTCGATCCGTTTTTCACAACCAAGGGCTGGGATTTCAAGAAAGGTACCGGCCTGGGGCTATCGGTTGCCCAAGGCATCGTCGAGCAACACGGGGGCTGGATTACCTGCGACAGCGAACCAGGCGCCGGAACCACCTTCCGGGTCTATTTGCCGACGATCGAGAGTTATCCGGAAGCGGGGCACGCTGAGCCTTCGACGTTGGAGAAAGGCACCGGCCGAGGAATACTCCTGGTCGACGACGAGGAGTACGTTCGGGACCTTGGCACGCGCATTCTGCAGAGCGCCGGCTATGATGTAAGAACAGCCGCCGACGGGCTGGAAGCCTTGGAGATTTACGCGAGGGAGGGTGAAGGCATAGGCCTCGTCGTCCTTGATCTTGTCATGCCGCAGATGGGCGGCGAGAAGTGTCTTGAGGGGCTTCTCAAGATCAATCCGAATGCAAAAGTCATTGTTTCAACGGGTAATTCCTCGGCACTCGGCCGGACCGATCCGCTTGCCGCTCACGTGAAGGGCTTTGTGGACAAACCTTACCGGGTGCAACAGTTCTTGGAGATCGTTGCCCGCTTGCTGGAGGATCCCGGCAGGCCGCCTGGGTAAGGCTTGGCGGCACCTCGGAAGATGATCCCTCAAGAGAGAATTGGAAAGCAGCCCATGCCCGAGGCAATGTCATGGTGAAGAGAAATTTCAACCGTCAAATCCAGGGGCTTTGGCCGGCCCTGCCGGCCATATGTATTCTTGCCGTTTGTACCGTTGCATACATCTATTACGGATATGAAACCAACCGCATCCGACAACAAAAATACGATGAAATAGCCGCCGTCGCGAACCTTAAGGTGGGACGCATAAGTGAGTGGCGACAGGAACGGCTTGGGGATATCCGAAGGTCCGCGCGGGCGTCTTTTTTCACCGAGGGGGTGCGGCAGTGGTTCGCAAATCCCCAAGACATTACTTTGAGGGCCCGTTTGCGGGAAAGGTTGACCTTGGAGCAAGAAGAGGGGCGCTACGCGGACGTTCTTCTTCTTAATCGTGAGGGCAAAGTGGTCCTCTCCGCGTCGCCCGATCCGCACCCTCTCAGCCCGGCCGCGATGGAGGTGGTTGAGAAAGTGGTTTCCGGGCGCATGCCCGTACTGAGCGACCTGTATCGATGTCCGAGAGGGATCGTCCATATGGATGGAGTGGGGCCGATCCTCGACCCAGAGGGCCGCACCCTCGCAGTCCTGGTTCTCAGGACCAACGCGCAATCTCTCTTGTTTCCTTTGATCCAAGCCTGGCCGACTGCGGGCGAAACGGCTGAAACACTCCTTGTTAGAAGGGACGGAGATGCCGTCCTCTTCCTTAACGAGCTTCGCCAACGTACGAACACGGCCCTGTCACTGCGTGAACCTCTCACTCGCTTGGATCTTCCGGCAGCGCAGGCCGTACTGGGAAAGACGGGGATATTTGAAGGTAAGGACTACCGTGGTGTGGATGTTCTGGCTGACCTCATGCCGGTCCCGGAGTCCTCTTGGTTCATGGTGGCCAAAGTGGACTCCCGCGAGATATTCGCGGAGGCGCGGTATCGCGGTCGGGTAATCCTACTGTTTGCCGCTGTTTTCGTATTACTTGCCGCAAGTCTAACCGCCTATGGTTACAGGCATCGACAGGCACGAACGTATCGCGATCTTTATCGATCGGAACGGGAAAGGAGGGCGGTCGAAGAAGAATTCCGAACCACGTTGTACAGCATAGGCGATGCCGTGATCACTACGGACAAGACGGGCTTGGTTAAGCAGATGAACCCGACGGCGGAGAGGCTGACCGGATGGCCGGAAGCGGAGGCAAGAGGGAAGCCTATAGAGGAAGTCTTCCGCATTATCAATGAAGAATCGCGTGAGGTAGGGGACAACCCGGTCCGACGGGTGTTGAAGGAGGGAACGGTGATTGGTCTCGCAAACCATTCCCTACTGATAGGACGGGACGGATCTGAATGCCCGATCGCGGATAGCGGCGCCCCCATCCGCGATGCCGGCGGCTGGGTTGACGGCGTTGTTATAGTCTTTCAGGACCAAACCGGGGATCGCGATGCCGGCCGGGCATTGCGGGAGAGCGAGAAGCGCTATCGTGATCTATGGGAAAAGGCCCCCGTGATGATGGTTTCGTTGGATCCCGACGCGCGAATCAAGTTCGCTTCCGATCTCTTTTGCAGCGAGGTCGGTTACGATAGGCGCGAGATAATAGGCAAGACGCCGTTTGAGTTCCAAACCGAGCAATCCGCGCACTATGCTCGAAGAGTCGTATTTCCTACCTTCATGAAAACGGGCACGATCAGGGATGCTCCGTTGCAGCTTGTAAGGCGGAACGGCGATGTGCTCGACGTCCTGTTGAACGTTACCGCAGAGAGAGACGATCAGGGAAACGTAGCCGGTTCCCGTTCCGTCTTTGTAGACGTAACCGAACGAAACCGCGCGGAGCGAGCGTTGCGTGAATCGGAGGCAAAATACGAGGACTTGTATGAAAACGCTCCGGACATGTTCGCCTCCGTGGATCCTACAACCGGACGAGTAATACAATGCAATCGGACCTTGAGTCGGGTGACGGGGTACTCGAAGGAAGAGATCATGTCACGCCCGATATTCGAAATGTATCACCCGGAAGGGCTTGAGAGCGCCAAGAAGGCGTTCCGTGATTTTTTCAAGACCGGCGAGGTGCACAATGCCGAGCTTCAGCTTCGGTGCAAAGACGGAAGTAAACTCTATGTAATTCTCAATGCTTCGTCAGTGCGTGATGAAACGGGAAAGATACTGTACAGCAGGTCCGGTTTGCGGGACATCACGGATCGAAAGAACGCGGAGCTGGCTCTCCAGGAAAGTGAACGCAAGTACCGCGCGGTTTTCAACATCGCATCGGTGGGCATCGACATGGTCGGTCGTGATGGGCGATTCCTGGAAGTGAACAGCACTTTGTGTCGGTTCTTAGGATATTCGCCCGAAGAGCTCAGACTTCTTACAATACTCGATGTCACCTACCCGGAGGACGCGGGTAAATCATTGGAAATGCATACGGCGATGGTGCAGGGAGAGATGGAGGGATACAGACTGGAAAAGCGATACCTGCGCAAGGATGGGGCCGTCCTGTGGGCGGACACGGCCGTATCCGCGATACGAGATGCCGAAGGGCGTCACGCGACAACGGTGGGGGTGATCCGCGACATCACGCAGCACAAGAAATCCGAAGAAGTTCGCATGCGTTTGGCCGCGGCCGTGGAGCAGGCCGCTGAGACGGTACAAATAACCGACCGTAATGGGATCATAACCTATGTAAACCCCGCTTTCGAGAAAACCACCGGGTATTCGCGTCAAGACGTTGTCGGGAAGAAGCCGAGCATCCTTAAGAGCGGCCGGCATGGCGAAGACTTCTACAAACGCATGTGGGAGACCATTGCAGGTGGTGAGATATGGACGGGACATCTCATAAACAAGACAAAAGACGGTACGTTGTTTGAAGAGGACGCGTCAATTTCCCCGGTTAGGGACGATTCGGGAGAGATTGTGAACTATGTGGCGGTCAAGAGAGATGTGACCCGGGAAGTATCCCTTCAGCGGCAGCTTTTCCAGGCCCAGAAAATGGAAGCCATCGGCACGTTGGCCGGTGGAGTGGCGCACGATTTCAACAACATATTGCAGGTGGCCCTAGGGTATTCAGAGCTGATCCTGAGTGACGACGAGTTTCCCGATCATTTCCGGGATGATGTGCGGAAGATTCATGAGTCCGCGCGGCGTGGGGCCGAACTGGTGGAGCGACTCCTCACGTTCGGCAGAAAGGCCGAGTTCAAGCCGCGTCCTCTGAATCTGAATCACAGGATAATCGAGTTGAGGAAGATGCTGGAAAGGACCCTCCCCAAAATGATCGACATTCAGCTCCGTCTTAGTGATAATCCGGCCGCCATAAATGCCGACCCGATTCAGATAGACCAAATCCTTATGAATCTCGCGGTCAATGCGCGCGATGCGATGCCCGACGGCGGTATTCTGGTATTCGAGACAAGCAACTTCACGCCGGACGAAGAATACACGGGGTCGCATATGGAAATCGAGCCCGGTCCCCATGTGATGCTAACGGTGACGGATACGGGCTCGGGGATGGACAAAGACACCTTGGAGCACATATTCGAGCCCTTTTACACGACGAAAGCCGTGGGCCGGGGACCAGGGCTCGGTCTTGCGATGGTCCACGGGATAGTAATGCAGCACCGCGGCCACATTGGTTGTTACAGCGAACCGGGGGAGGGCACCGCCTTCAGGATCTGCTTTCCCGCATTGGTTTCCGAAGAGAAAGGCGAGGAAACAATCGCGGTAAAAATGCCGCGCGGGGGGTCCGAAACCATCCTGCTGGTGGATGACGACGAAGTCGTTCGCAGCCTGGGCTCCAGGGTTCTTACAAAAGCCGGTTATACGGTGCTTACCGCATCGAGCGGCAAACAGGCGCTGGAAGTGTATAAGAGACTAGGCGAAGGGATAGCCTTGGTGCTCTTGGATCTCATCATGCCTGAAATGGGGGGCCGGGAGTGCCTCAAGGACCTCCTCGGCATGAATCCCTCGGTACGAGTCGTGATTGCCAGCGGATACTCGCCCGACGGTCCGGCCGGCGACGCCGTCTCCGGGGGCGCCAAAGGATACGTCAACAAGCCCTATGACCTTCGAAAGTTGCTCGATGTGGTTAGGTCGGTATTGGATGCGCCGTAGTCCCCCGAACCAACCGTGCCGTAGATGCATGGATATTTACGAATCGTAGTGTCTTTGTGTCTTTATGGTGTAACCATTCACTCTTGTGGGGCAGGCTTTCCGGCCTGCCGAGATCGCACTAAGAAAATTCGCAGGCTGGAAAGCCTGCGCCACGTTGAGATTGGAATTTCCCGCCCGTAAGTGAATGGTTGCCTCCATGGTTCACTCTTCACCCATCGTGGTGAACGATTACCGGTCGGCCCGCCCAAGGGCGCGAGCCGACACTCGAACTACTCCACCGCTAAGGCGTCTTCAGTGCGGCCAAGGATTCGTCAAAGGCTTTCAGCGTTAGTTCCAGGTCCGCTTCAGTATGCCTAAAGCTGATATAGGCATGATGAAAGGGGGAAAAAAAGAAGCCGCTGCGGATAAGACGAGTGTAGAACTCCTTGCGCATGGCTTTGTATGCCCCTGTCTCCTCTTTTTCGAAGGTGATGTAGAACATGGGCGCTACCCCGGTGAGTTCCGCTCCCACATCATGCTTGTCGATCAATGTCCGGATCTTGGACATGAACCGTTCGCCCTTTTCCCATATGTTGCCCAACACATTGTCCCGCTCGAGAATCTCTATGGTCTTGAGCGCGGCAATAAACGCGTCGCTGTTCGGGAAGAAAGTCGACGAAATAAAGAGCCTGTCCGCGGCCGCCATCATCACGTCCTTTTTGCCCGTCACGACGGAAATGGGATACCCGTTCGCAATGGCCTTCCCAAGGACGCTCAAGTCGGGAGTAACTCCGTACAGCTTTTGCGCGCCTCCCATGGATAGCCGGAACCCCGTCCTGATCTCGTCATAGACCAAGACCGAGCCGCACTTATCGGCAATCTCTCTCACGCCCTCGAGAAACCCCGGCTTGGGGACCTGAATTTTCTCATGGTTGGGATGACCGAACGGCGTCATGATTATGGCCGCGGTCTCTTTTCCGTGTTGTGCCATAAGCTCGGTTAGACGGTCCAAGTCGTTGTACGGGAATTCGTAGACATCCTCGTACATTTTTGCCGGGATCCCGCCTTTCATTTCCACGCACCAGTCATGCCAGCCGTGGTACCCGCAGCGCATTACCTTGAGCCTCTTGGTGTACGCCCTGGCAATACGAATGGCGGCCGTGGTGGCATCGGAGCCGGTTTTCAGGAATATGCTCATGTCGGAACACGGCACCAACTCGGTGAGTTTCTTGGCCAGCAGGTTCTGATATCTTTGGGTGAGGGTGAAGCAGAACCCCTTGTCCCTTATTTGCCTGTAAACAGCCTCATCCACCTCCTCTTCCCGGTAACCGAGGATGATGGGGCCGTATCCGCACAGAAAATCTATGTATTCGTTGCCGTCAACATCGGTGAGTCGGCAGCCTTTGCCGGTTTCCAGGAACACGGGATATTCGCCGTCGATGAAATCCGCAGGCTTTCTGGCACCGAGTACACCGCCGGGGACCAGTCCTACGGCCTCATCGAACAGTGCCCGACTCTTGGTGATGTTCAGTTTCGGTATCTCTTTCATGCAATTCCTCCTGTCAGGCGCTATACGCGGAGCAATGACGAAACGGTTTCGGTTTGATGGATCTTTGCCCCCCGCTGCAAGAAAGCGGTAAGGAATACGGCCGGATCTATGCAGCCCTCCGGAGCCGTCACGCCCTTGGCGCTTACCCCACCCTCGTTCATCATCAGCGCGGCGATGGACGCGGGCAGGCCCGTGCCCGGGGCCATCCTCCCCACCATGTCCGCGGTATAGGTGACCTTGCATCCGGCCCTTTCCCCTTTGACGATGACCTTGAGTCCCGAAGCTTGGGGCCCCTTGTCTCTTCCATCCGGGATGGTTTCCCAAAGCTTGAGCGCAAGGTCGTAGGGGGTGATTCTCGTGCCTCTGATCTCGATCGGATCCAGTCCCAGGAATCCGGTTTCTTTCTGCTCTTTTATGAGCTCGTCCACCCACAAAGGTATGAGTGCGCCCTTGATCACCACGTTGCGGACGCCTTTGATATATCTTGGGATTGTGAGAGGCTGGGGATGGCCCACGTAACGGACATGACACGTTCCCAGCGGTTCCAGAAATTCTTCGGCCGTTACGTCGGTTCCGCCTTCAACATGAACCAACTCGCCGTTCAGGTATTGGGGAACCTTTCCGAGAGTCATGTGAAGACTATGGTCCCAGGCTGCCCCGGCAAGCTCGGCTATGGCCACCACCCAATACAGATATATCTCATCCACACTGTCCAGGCGGTCGGCGTACCATTTGACGAGAACATTGTTGGTACCGGGATCCGAACCCATACCCGTAAGAACGGTGATACCCGCGTCCTTGGCCAACTTGTCGATGTCCGAGTTGAAAAGGACCTCCGTGCCCTCATAGTCGTCG
>JAZDOF010000533.1:0-4166 GCA_043799015.1 Pseudomonadota bacterium
CCGGCGCCCGGCCCACCGCAGCCGAACATGCGCTTCGCTCGGATCAATCGTATGAATTCATGAATAGATTCAAGTTATTGATCTAAAACCGTTCATCCTTTTGTTGGGCCGTCAACATAATAATATCAACCCTTTTAATAGAATTTGACCCTATCATTCTGAAATTCCATTTGACTTTAGCGCTTACACCGTGATACCATCACCCCAATCGCTTACCCCAGGAGGTGACAACGGTAACTATGAAAAGGTTACGAACCCTACCGTCCGCACTGGCGGCAACTTGTTTTCTTATGCTCCTTTTCGTCAATTCCGGCATCTGTTGGCAGCCACCGCCACCACCGATCCCCATGGGGATGGACGGGATGGGTGCGCCGTGCCCGCCGCCCGGGTGCGCACCTCCTCCCCCTACTTGTATGCCGGCGCCTTGTGAACCGGAGTGCAAGTTTTCCTGGGAATTGGGAGCCCGAGCCTGGTACTCCATGAACGAGCTTAAATACGTATATCTTGATGCCAGGCCTACCATAGATTTCGTACGAGACCTAAACATGTCCCCGGGCTTCGTCCTTGCCGAGATCTATGGATCGTTGCGGGTCCCGCCGAAATTCGCTCTCAACTATACTGTGACGATGCCGAGACTTGAGGGCATGTGGGGCACGCTCCCCTCGGCGTTACCTTTCCCCGGATTCACTATTCCGGCAGGCAGTGCGACGTCGTGGGAAGTTACTCCATTCGGCTTCAGGCAGGACATAGAGTACTATTTCTCCACAAGCCAAAGCTACAGATTGGGAGCGCTTATTCAGGCCGAAATATGGGCCGTACAGGCAAAGGTGAAATATCGCGACCCGAATGGAACTCTCCGCGACCAGTACCGAGTGGTCGCGGCCGGCCAACCGGGAGTCGGCGGTGTTCTTGAAGTGTCGGCTTCGGATAGGGCCTTTGCAAAGGTGAAAGCTGCTTACACGTTCCTTCCCCAAACATCTTACGGCTATTTCGTGGAAGTGGAGGCTAAGTACTTCCCATCGCTTAGCGGAGGAGCCGCCTGCGGTCCGCCTCAGCCGCCTTCTTCCTGCGGTGGACCCGGCGTACAGCCTTACATCGGCGTCGGCTACCGATTCAAAGGGTTTGCCACATATCAGGACCCCACGAATAACGATCAGATACTCGGATCCATGCAGGGGCCATGGGGCGAATTAGGAGTAATCTTCTAAGCGATGAGAGCACTCAGAGCGCCCATCTGCTCAGCTATCCCACGTAGTCCCAAAAGAGAGCGACTGCGTGAGTAATCCTCCGGGGTGGGACCCGCTCTCCCCGAGAGCGGGTCTCCAAGCTCCAGAGACTCTTCCAGTCCGAATGGATTACGTTCCCCGCCTCATGCGTCTCCGAACACTCAGGCACATGCCCCATGAGGACCTTCACCTCATGACCAAGGCTTCGACCCGGTTTCCCGCCGCACGAAAGAGCCGGCCGTCATACTCCGGACACTTCAGCGGCCGCTTCGTGACCGGTCATGCATGATGCCCCCCCCCGACATCTACGCCCGTTCAATATCCCGAACCCCCGCGAACCGGATGCGAACCGTCGAATATGAACATCATTCGCCTCCAAGCCGGCTTACGGCGGCAGGGTCCTTGCGGTTCCATCGATGCTCGGCGGAAATCCCGGCCCGGGTTTTCTTCGCGTTAGGCCTTTCGAAAGGCTGGGGAAGCGGCTGGAAACCGGATCGGGTTTTCCGCCGAGCCGTACTAGGTCTCCGCCGAGGCCCGGCCTTGGGCTCCGACGACGCTTTCCGGGATCTCGGAAGCGATATCGGACGGCAGCCTGTGGAGCTCGGGGGGCGGCCCGCCGGCGCCTTCATCAGTACCTTCCCCCGACATCCCCGTCATGCTTTCCTTTCCGTAGCCTTCGTCCCCCTCGTGGGAGCACGGATCTTGGGAAAAACCTTCTATGTCCACGTTGAACACCACACGCCTCTCCAGGCGCTCAAACCCATCGTCATGAGCGTCTTCCCGAGACTCAAGCCTACCCTTCAATCTGTCCACAAGAGACATCTCGCCCTCACCTCCTCAACAGGAGTCCCAACTCCTTTATGCCATCGGCTCACACCGATCCGGCACTTCCCCGCACCTGACCCGGGTTTACCCTTTTTCACGCGTGTGTGTTCAGCACATGAAACGGGATTAACGCGTCTCGTCGGCCACGGCAACGGACCCGACTCGCTCTCAAATCATAAGACAATCCTGGTTCAAAAATGTTCCAACAGGCTGATATTACACGTCCTATCGGTAACGCTGAAGCAAGGCCCCGCCGATATAAGATTCCGGGCCCTCGGTTCACTACTTGACCGATGCATAATGTCTTCAACACTGGGCAACGGTATAGCCGGCGCATGCCACCATGCGCAGATCATCGGTGAGCGACCTGCCGGAAGTCGTGAGATAGCCTCCGATAATCATGCCGTTAGCTCCTGATCGCAAGGCCATGCCCTGAAAATCGTGCAGGTTGATCTCGCGACCTCCGGCCACTTTCAATGTGGCTGCGGGAAGTATCAGCCTGAACAAGGCAATGGTCTTGAGAATTTCAAAGGGCTCCAAAGGAGCGCTTCCCGCCAGAGGGGTCCCAGGTCTGGGGTTCAGGATGTTGATGGGAACGCAATCCACGCCCAGATCCTTAAGGGTATAGGCCAAGTCCAGCCGCTGCCGGGGAGTTTCGCCCATCCCGATGATCCCACCGCAGCATGCCGAAAGTCCCTGCTCCAATACGAGTTTTACCGTGTTCACCCGTTCGTCGAAGGTGTGGGTGGTACATATCTTCGCAAAATGGTCCCGTGCGGTTTCAAGATTGTGATTGTAACGGGTGACGCCGACTTCCCGCAGCACCTGCGCCCGGTCTTGATCAAGGAACCCGAGTGAGGCGTCCACAGCGATGTCCACCTCGGTCCGCACGCGACGAAGAGTGTTCGTCAGCGACTCGAACTCGCGATCCGACAACGCGCCGCCGCTTGTGACGGTGCAAAACCGGGATGCACCCTGAGCTTTCGCCGCGGCGGCAGCCTTGAGTATGTCATCCCCCGGAACGAGGTCATAGGTTTGAGCCTCGCCGCCATAGTGAGCGGATTGTGCGCAGAAAGCGCAATCTTCGGCACAAGCCCCGGATCGCGCATTGATAAGGTTGCATGCGTCGAATTCGTTTCCTTTGAAATGGATGCGTATTCGGTCCGCGGCGGAAAGGAGCCGCATAACGAGATCATTGGGGGTCTCCATGAGGAGCTCCGCCTCGTGGCGATCAATCATTCCATCTGCAAGTACGCGCTCCTCGACCTCGTGGATGAGTCCGGAAATCTCTCTGTCTGACATAAGATCCTCCAGAGGCCGTTATACTGCGAACCCGATTCGAAATCCAGAGCGTTTTCCCCTGTGATGCCGGCATGTCATGGCAACTCGATCGCTTTTCGGCCTCCCCTCTTTCGGCCCCGGTCAACATTCGGCTTCATGCGTCCTTCACGTCGTCAAAGATGTCCAATTCAGGGTAGAGTCTCTTCGCGCACTCCGGACAAATACTGTGGCTGAAGTCCGCTTCGGAGTGGTCACGGATATATGCTTCTATCTGTCTCCAGTAGCCTTTGTCGTCACGTATTTTCTTGCACGACGCGCATATGGGCAGCAGGCCGCTCAGCCTTTTCACCTCCGCAAGGGCTCCCTGCAACCGGCCTATCAGTCTTTCCTTCTCTTCTTCGGCACGTTTACGCTCTTGTATTTCCCGGTGAAGTTGGCCGTTCAGCGTCATCAATTCTCTATAGGCGCTTTCAAGCTCCACCTTATTCGTTACCGCGGTCTCGAATGTGGACAGGAGCAAGTCGATTATTTGCATCCTTTCGGCGGTGAGGAAATGCTTCCGTCCTGCGAAGTAGATCTCGACTCCCAAGCCCGCACCAAACTTCCGTCTGAGTTGCCTGTTGACCAGAAGGTACTGGATGCGCGTCAGCAATTCCCGCTCCTGGTAAGGCTTGGTTATGAAGTTGTCCGCCCCGCTTTTGAGCCCGTTCAGAATATCCAGTGGGTCGGAAAGCGATGTTACCAAGATAACCGGCACTTGAGCCAGGTCGGGGTTGTCCTTTATCTTCCGGCAGAGCTCGTAGCCGTCCAGTCCGGGCATGACTATGTCGCTCA
>JAZDOF010000535.1:0-2184 GCA_043799015.1 Pseudomonadota bacterium
TGAGCGACAGCCACGATGAGTATCGATTGAGGCAAGACTTCGTAAACTACGGAATATGGGAACCGGTGGACGAGCAGTCGTCGAAACCTTCCGTAGCAGGGTGCACCGGTCCCCGGGGAGTTACGGGCACGATCAAAGCACCGGCTGATTTCGTCCAGGAATACTTGTCCAAGGCCATCCAGCCGTGCTTCGTAGAACCGAGTGGCTGTTGCGGCCTCGGCCTCGGCCAAAGGATGAATACGTAGATTGGTCATGGTAGGCTTCGGTGCAGACGAGCAAGAGCTTCCTCAGCCGGTACAGGAGTCACTCGGCCTTCATGAACGTCCTCTGAGCGGGCAAGCACCTCTTCCTCCCAAGCAGCCTCGACGTCACCTTCGTCGGTCGGTTCGAGGCCGACGAGCAGAAAACGAATTAGTTCGTCTCTCTCATCCAGTGTCAGACGACCGACTTCTTTCTCGATTTCCGTGAGTGACAACGGCATGGGATCTCCTCGGTTACTGCGTCTTCGATTCCCAAGATTACGTACCATGGAACCCGAAGTCAAGAAGCGGTGGAGAGTGTGAGTGCTCCATCACATTGGGGACTCCCATCATCCTTGTTCCGGGGGGGAACAGGGGGACATAATACCAGTTTTGTCGACAAGTGGGCTGCCCGGCGATAGGATTGTTCTCGACGAGAATCACCCTACGGCCGCAGCACGGTATGCAGAGCGGTTTACTTACTCGTCGAGGTCGCTCCTTATTCGGATCCGGTCTTCTTCCACAATCCAGAGTTTCTTCCTCAAACGATCTCCCATGAGAGGAATCACCCTGTGGAGCAGCCGCAGAAGATGCCGCTTGTCCTGTGATCGAACCCGAAAGACGATGATCCCGGGAGTCTCTTGAGGAGGATATAAGCGGATATCGGAAAAACCCAGATCCAAGGTAAGCAGTGCCCGGTCCTCCGAGCAACAGACGGCCGGCACCTCCCGGTCCGTGGCCCCGCTCAATGATTCTTCCCGGACCGTTACCGCATCATGTCCCACCGACTGGAGCACCGGGGCGAAATCCAATGGAAGGTTCTCATCAATCTTGAATTTCATCCCGCACTTCCGGCAGGCAGATAGACAACTCGCTCACGGGCCAATTCGGCAGCGTAGGCAATCACGGCCTGGATATCGTCGTCAGTGATGGATGGGTAACTGTTCAAAATCTCATCACGGCTTATGCCTGCCGCGAGATTGTCCAGAATAACCGATGCCATGACCCGTGTGCCGCTGATGCATGCTTTTCCATGACATATGGACGGGTCCACGGTAATCCGGTCTCGCCAGTTCATAGTAAGACCTCTCTTTCCGATTCCTCAGTCTTATCTTGTCACAAATCAACCAGATCAGCAATCTTCCTTTGGTGGTTGTCCGCGGATTCGTTGCTCGGTATCCGAAGACGACTTGATTGCCCAAATTACTCCAGAATCAGGGGACATAAAATGGTTTTGTGGACAAGTCGGCTGCTCAGCGATAGGATTGTTCTCGACGAGAATCACCTTACGGCTGCAGCAGGGTATGTGGAGATGAATCCCGTGCGGGCCGGCTTGGTTGCCGTTCCATGGGAGTATCCCTGGTCAACTCCCCGGTTTCACATGGGGATCGCCGAATACGATTCCCTCGTAACCGATGGAAAGCTGCCGGCACTTGTCACCGATTCGGAGAGAGTTCTGCGCTCCGCCGATGACGGTCCCATGAACAAGGTACGACAGGCAACACGGACGGGGCGCCCCGCCGGCGACCAATCCTTTGTATCAACCGTTGAGAGGTTGACGGGCCGTGACCCGAGCAAGGGACCACACGGGGAGGCCGGGAAAGCGCCCGGTGTGAAAAGCAGGATTATGTCCCCCGAAGTCTTCCCCGAATTCTGCGCAGAATTTCCTTGCGGAACGACGGAGGACGACGTTGTCCAAACTCATGCCGCGAAGCGAATAATCTCCAATTCCGCCGCGGTATCCACCCGTCCGAGGATTTCTTCCACACGGGTCATCACGGAGTCATCAAGGAAGTATTCAGTACAGTTGTCGCACTGCAATAACGGTAATCCTTTTAGGATTACGATGGTTGTTTGACTCACCTTGAAGGGGAGATCCGTGATCACAGGTTCGAGTCTCGATCCACACACATGACATTTCATGGAGAATCTCTCCTTTTCTTAA
>JAZDOF010000540.1:0-5398 GCA_043799015.1 Pseudomonadota bacterium
GGCCCGGCGGCCCTCGGGCGATGCGGGGGCGCTCTCGGGATCCCGATTGGACTTCTTCGGAAGGATAGCGCGCGGGTACGCCGCAATGATGTCTCCGGACACACCTTTATATGTTTACGAAATAGCAGGGAGCATCCGTGATCGCCTGAACGCGACTCCTCGTTCCTTTGTCGGCCTTTGGAACGAGGACGATGTCTCCTACGTATTCTTCACGGAGGCCCTGGACGATTACGTCAACAACTGTTTGAGCGGGTCCGATTGCGCATTGAGGGCAAAACACCTCACCCTGTACTCCGAGTGGGTGGACGCGATGCCCGCCGGCGGAGTGTCAATCGGAGACCTCTTGTTTGTGGCCGACGATCATCCTTCGCCCCCGCCGGAGGCCATACTCCTGGATCCTTCGGTGGCTTTCGGCGACGGTTCCCATCCCACAACCGCGGCTTGTCTTCAATTCATGCATGAACTTATCCCGGGGAAATCGGTCAAGTCCATGCTGGACCTGGGAACCGGCATGGGAATCCTGTCCGTCGCGGCCGCAGCACTGGGAGTGACGCGAATAACGGCCGTGGACAGGAATGTTCTTGCTGCGCGGGCAGCAGTGAAGAACGTCGAACTGAACAGGCTCGGCTCGACGATAACCGTTATCGAGGGAGACGCTCGCGAATTCATAGATCATTCCTATGAGTTGGCGGTCGCGAACCTTCCCTTCGAGGTGATCGAGTCCATTGCTGAACTCGACGCGACCGCCGGTGTTCAACTCTGGGTGATCTCGGGCATAAGCGACTCGCAAGGAGAGATCGTGGAAGAACTCTTTTCCCGCAAGGGATTTCGTCAAGAGCTGTTTCGCAGAGACTTCCCGTGGGTCTCGTTCGCCATGATTCGGTCCTGAAAAAGAACTTGACAGACCTCGTCTCAGCGTGTCAGTAATTTCGTCCGGAGGATAACAATGATTCACACTTCTCGCAGATTCTTTTTTTGGTTTAAGGACAATAGCCGGATCGCCCGAGTGTGAACATTTCACTATACGGAAAGGAAGCGGAGTTCACACTCCGCTTTTTTTTTGCCTGCAAACCACGCGGCGCCCGTGAACGACTCGACGGGGACCGTGAATTCGTTTTCCGGGCGCCCCTTGCACCGGAGAAAGGATGGAAATCATGTCAGGACCCCTCGAAGGCGTTCGTGTCGTAGAAATATCAATGTTCCAGCAGGGCCCGGTTGCGGGCATGCGGTTGGGAGATCTCGGAGCCGATGTCGTCAAGATCGAGCCCAAGGCCGGCGACCCGGCCAGAGCGTTCATGCGAATCATCGGAGCCATGGTGGGGCTGAAGGGCCGTAACTACTACTTTGAACACTGTAACCGCAACAAGAGAAGCGTGGTCCTGGACCTCAGAAAACCTGCGGGCATGGAGGCTCTTCTCAGGCTGATCGACACTGCCGACGTGTTCCTGAACAACATGAGCATAGATGCTCCCGATCGTATGGGCATCGGACCGGACGTGCTCTTGGCAAGGAACCCGAAATTGGTCTATGCCCATGCTTCCGGGTGGGGCCGGAACGGGACCGATGCGAAGAAACACTCCTTTGATTACACGGGAATCGCCAGGTCCGGACTCATGATGGCATGCGGAGAAAGGGACGCTCCCCCCACTCAAATCCTTCCCGGTATCGGCGATGAGATAGGCGGATTGATCTGCGCTTGGGGAGTTACGGCGGCTCTCTACGCCCGCGATAGGACCGGAAAGGGACAGGTGGTGGACACTTCCTTGATGGGGAGCGTGATTGCCTCATTGGGTTTGGTTATGGCGGCCCCGGCGATATTAAACGAGGAATTCCCGCGAGAGATCAGGGAACTGGCCGGCAACCCGATGTATAACCACTATCGGTGTAAGGACGGTCAATGGATAGCGATAGCCCACTTACAGCCGGATATGTACTGGCTCAAGGCATGCCGAGCACTGGACCTGGAGCATCTCGTCGAGGACCCGAAGTTCTCCACAATAGAGGCACGAAGCGGAAACGCTCGCGAACTGGTGGCTCTCTTTGATGAACGCTTTGCCGCCAAGCCGCGAAACGAATGGTTGGACATTCTGGAAGCGGCCGGGTGCATTGCGACGCCGGTGCAGACTCCCCTACAAGTGGCGAATGACGACCAGGCCCTGGCCAACGATTACTTCATCAACTTTGAACACCCCGACCACGGCCCCACCAAGATGGTGGGTTTTCCCTGGGACTTCAGCGACACGCCGGCATCCTGCAGACGGCCTGCCCCGGAGCATGGAGCACACACCGAAGAAATCCTAACGGAGATCGGCTACACAACGGAACGGATCGAGGAGCTGCGAAACGATAAAGTGATATGATACCAAAGAGTTTTCAAACAGGTGGGATTGCCGGATGGATGAAGAATTAACCACCAAGACACAAAGGCACAAAGAAATCAAACGCTAATAATCTTCAAGTGCCTCTGAGCCGCGCAGGCACTTTGATGGCCCGGCGGACACTATTCGTGGACCATTAGGGGTTTACAAATCTTTTCAAGTTCTTCTTCGTGTCTTGGTGACTTTGTGGTTAAGTTTTCCGGATTCAAAGACCCGTCCCGGTGAACGGTTGCGGCAAGCGGCCATATCTCCGATCCACACTCGCATTTGTGCCTCAACGGGGATGATGGCGGGCGCCGGTCGTCTCGCTAACAGAAGCTCTCGATGGCTTCAAAGAGTTCTTGTTGATTGATCGGTTTCGAGACGTAGCCGTCCATGCCGGCATCCAAGCATCGTTCACGGTCTCCTTTCATGGCATGAGCGGTCATGGCGACAATGGGCAAGTGCCCGCCGGTGGTCTTTTCCATCTCTCGGATCAGATGCGTCGCCTCGAACCCATCCATTTCGGGCATTTGGACATCCATGAGGACCATGTTGAAAGCCCTAGTCTCAAGCATCGACAAGGCCTCTCGGCCGTTTGCGGCGATGGTTACCGTGTGACCCATCTTCTGAAGCAATTTGGAGGCCAATTTTTGGTTCACCGGATTATCTTCCGCGAGAAGAATCTCAAGCTTGCGTTTGCTTTCCCGGATGCTGTGGCGTGTGACCAGCGTGGCCGGCTTCGCATCGCGTTCCGCTGGGAAGAGTGCGGTGGACATTGCAGTGAGCAGTTCCGACTGCTTGACCGGCTTGAGAAGGTATGCCGCAATTCCCAAAGTAAGGCATCTGGCCGCGTCCCCTCTTTGTCCGGCGGACGTCAGCATTATGATCTTAGTACCCGCCAAGTCGGGATTGCCTCTAATGCGTGCCGAAAGCTCAAAACCGTCCATGCCGGGCATCATGTAATCCACGATGGCCAGGGGGAAGCCTTCACCCGATTTGTCGGCGGCCGCCAACGAAGCCAAGGCCGAAGCGCCCCCGTCTACGCAGGTCGGGACCATATTCCAACCGAGAAGAATGCCTTCGAGGATTCGTCGGTTGGTCCCGTTATCGTCCACTACGAGGACTCGCACATCTTTTAGGTTTACCGGAGAAACAGCAACAGGACACCGCTTCGCCTCCGATGTAATCCCGAAGCGGGCCGTGAAATGGAACCGACTGCCCTTGCCCACTTCGCTCTCGATCCAGATACTTCCATCCATCATTTCCACGAGCTGGGACGCGATTGCCAGGCCCAGACCGGTACCGGGGTAATGCTTGGACGAAGAGCCGTCGACCTGTTCAAAAGCCTTGAAGATGCTTTCTCGTTTGTCTTCAGGAATTCCGATCCCCGTATCCGAGACCACGAAATGGAGAGCTATTTGCTTGTCTTCCTCGGATTCCGGCTCTACCACGAGCACCACCTCGCCCGATCCGGTAAATTTTATCGAATTACCCAACAGGTTGATCATAATTTGCCTGAGGCGTCCGGGGTCGCCGATCAACGTATCGTGGACGTTCGAGGGTATTTGGTAAGCCAGCTCCAGGCCTTTGGCGTCGGCTTGGGCCGACAATGAGGTCATGGTGTCACCGATGCAATCCCGAAGGCTGAAATTCACCGCGACCAACTCGAATTTACCCGCCTCCATTTTTGAAAAATCGAGGATATCGTTGATCAGCGTGAGTAATGAATGTGCCGACATGCTGACGGCTTCGAGATACTCGCGCTGTTCGGAGGTGAGGTCGGTATTAAGGGCCAGTTCGGTCATCCCGATAACACCGTTCATGGGTGTACGTATCTCATGACTCATGTTGGCCAGGAAGTCGCTCTTGGCCTTACTGGCCCTCTCCGCGGCCTCCCGAGCTTCGATCAAAGCGTTTTCCGCAAGCTTTCTCTCGGTAATATCTTCTGAAATACCGAGTATGTAGCGCGGCTTCCCGTCTTCTCCCATTATGGGCAGTTTCTTGGATTGAAGGATTCGGATGCCGTGTTCTTTCGTGGCAACCAATTGTTCGGGTATGAACAACAACTCGCCTGATGCCAGTATTTCCCGATCCTGGCTCACAAAACGTTCCACCTGATCGTCGGGAAAGAAATGAGAGGCCGTCTTGCCGATGACTTCTTCCTTTGAGTGGCCGTACAGCAGTTCGCTGGCCCTATTCCATAGCAGATAGCTCAGATTCCCCGCGTCCTTAAGAAAGATCGGCGTGGGAAGGTTCCGTATGATGAGGTCCAGCAGGGTCTTTGTGTTCCGCAACTCCTCTTCCGCTCTCTTGCGCAGAGTGATGTTGCGGACTATCGAAAGGCTTATCTTTCCCCACTCAGGGTCTTCCATTACCACCGAATCCAGCAGGACATCAAGAATGGACCCGTCCTTAGTTATGTACTTGTAGGAGACATCTTTGACCTTACCATGTTGCCAGAACATGGGCAGAATCGATGAGACGGCCCGGTCCATCGACTCCTGGTTCATAAAACGGCCAATCCGATTACCCACTACCTCTTCCCGGTCGTACCCCATTACCTCCAGCCATCGGCCGTTCACGTTTCGAATGGTCCCCGATTCGTCTATGGAATGCATCATCACGGGTGCGCGATCGTAGATGTTGCGGAAACGCTCCTCACTCAACCGCAACGCCTCCTCCGCGTCGACCCGGTCGGTAATATCTTTGTACGAGGAGCGTCGGCCGCCGAAGGTGCCGTCCGAGTTAAGCACGGGTCGGCATGCGTGGCTTATCCATCTGACTTGACCATCCCTTGTTACGATCCGAAAATTCAGAGTATGGGGTATCCAATGGTCGGATTCCATGGATTCGTGAAAATGATTCCTGATAATGGCAAGGTCGTCCGGGAAGACGATGCGCCGGAAAAGGCCCGGGTCGGAAAGGAACTCGGAGGCCGAAAAGCCGGTAATGGTTTCGCAGGACGGGGAAACCCAAAGGTAACTTCCACTCGGTCCCGTGTGGGGACGAAATATGGTTCTATCCTACCCCACTAACGT
>JAZDOF010000575.1:0-3963 GCA_043799015.1 Pseudomonadota bacterium
CTCATGGGCGCAGAATGAGCATTTCAGATAACGCTTTCCCTCGTCTCCCTTTATGATGCTTAGCGACGGCCAAGAGCCGCAGATGGGGCAATAGCCCACCGCCGGGTGACGGCCCTCCAAGGCATGGGCCAAAAGGTCGGAGCGCGCGGCCACGGCAGGCCTGAGCATTTGACCTAGGGCAAAACGAAGGACATCAGCATCAACCGAGACTTGAGCGGCTATAACGTTGATATCATGTGCATTTGCCGACAGCACGGCAGCGGCGACCGCTTCTACGTCAATTCGGTCTTCCGTCACGGCGGCCTCGATCTTTTTCAACTGGTCCGCGGGCTTGGGAAAACCCATCATCATCGCGGGTATCAATCTTAAGGCCGATAGTTTAAGGATGTCCCCCGGAACGGCGAGACCTTCGGCACCTGCGATGGGAACGCCTTGGGTGATCTTCTCCGTATCGACGACAAAGGAAGCGGCGTCCATTTTGATTAACAGCTCGGCCTTCAGCTTTGCCTGTTCGGCAAGCAGTTCCTTGAACGATTCAAGCAAGTCGGCGACGGCAGGCAATTCCGCCTGCGATCGTTCCACCGCTTTTCTAACCTCGGCCGCCGCTTCTTCCGGCTGGATGGCATCCGTCATGCTTTGCTCCGATTTTTTTGTGGTGGGCATGGCCGATCATTCAGCAGCACCGGGCCCGCGGGCCGGGGGTGCCGTATGACCGCATTTTTCCGTTTCTTGTGAGGTCCCGCACGGGGCCCCGGCGGTCGAGCATCAGGTCGAGCCGGAAGGGTGCCCTACTGTGGCCGTGAAACTCTCCGCGGGACTCGGCCGGTGCGGCTTGAACAACGTCGAGAGTCTCTCCCAGGGGAGGTTGATCCCTTTGATAAGGAGTACTCTCGCCATAAGAACGGCCAGGAGCACGGCGGCCGCGGTTTCCAACCAGGCCGGCAGGAGCTCGGTCGCGGTGCCTGCCATTGCCTGTGCCGAGAGGCCCAGCCCGTCGTACAAAAGGTCCGTGGCGTAACCGGCCGGAACCGTGCATAGAACAATTGACCCCAGATATATGGCCAGACATCGCTTCCCGAACGTTCCGCCTACCGCGACCATTGTCGCCATGTTGGTGGCAGGGCCTGCCAGGAGAAACACCAGGGCGACCCCGGGGCTCATGCCCTTCAGAATGAACGCCGCGGCCACGGGCGTGGACATGCTTGCGCACACGTACAGCGGTAGACCGACCACCAGCATGGTGATATACGAACCCAATCCCGGTCCGAGGTTCTCCCTGATCAGGGATTCGGGAACGAGCACCGTGATGAGCCCCGCAATGAGCACACCGATGAGGAACCACACCGCCAAGTCGGCCATCAACTCATCAAACGCGAACCGGGCACCTGCCCGGATTTTTTCCCGGATCGTGTGATGGCTCGCGTGTTCACTCGGGCTACAGTCCGTCCCGTCGCAACACGCATCCACAAGACATGTGCGGTCCGGCCGGATCGTTAGATTGCGCTCGTACGACCAACCCAGGAAATTCTCGATCGTACCCGCCGTAAGGGCCGTTACGAAAGCCGTAACGGGTCGGATAACGGTCAATAAGGGGTCCAGCAGCGAGTAGGTCAACGCTATCGAATCAACTCCCGTTTCCGGTGTGGATATCAGGAACGCCAACGAGGCCCCATTGTTGGCCCCCTGCTTCTTCAAGCCCGCGACCGCGGGCACGACTCCGCATGATCACAGGGGGATCGGGATCCCGAAGAGCGACGCGTAGAAAACCGAACGGAACCTCCCGCGTGACAAATAGTGTGCCACCGATTCCGGTTGCAGGTACATACGGATAATGCCTGCTACAAGAAAGCCGAAAAGGATGTACACGGCCGCTTCCCTAAAGACGGCGACCGATGCCTCCAATATGCCTTGCACCGTTACTAACCACATCGTGGACCGATTGTAACAGACTCCATGCGTGATGTCACCGGCCCCCGGGACGTGCGCAGCTTAAGATTCAAGGCGCGTACGGGAAACATTCGACAATTTCGTGATGATGCGAGGGGCTCCCAACCATCCCCGGGTCCTACGCTTTTCGGAGTCGGTTTATCGTGCTAGAATGGGCGGTGATTTTGGTACCGACTATGAAGGGGTTTATCATACCCTTACACGCCGGGAGTCCGGATTTTTAGGACGCTAGAGCCGGCCACCAGAATTCTTAGGCGGTTTGCATGCTTTCCGGCGATTTGATCAACTTGTCGTTACGTCAAATATACAGGAATAGAAGGCGCTATCGGGGTGCCATCATCGGTATCTCGCTGGGCATCGCGGTCTTGATAACGGTCCTCACCATAGGCGAGTCCGTTGAAAGCACCCTGGGAAAGAACCTCGAAATCCTCGGCACCGCCACTATCGTCAAGGCTACGTGGGATTTCGGCAGGACTCAACGCTGGCATTACGGCCAGTACTATCTTTCGGACGTAGCTTCCCTGGAAGCGATCCCGGAGGTGACCGCGGTCGCACCCGTGGTGTGGGCTTGGGACAGCAACGTCCTGCGCAAGAAAAAGAAGACGAGTGCAAGGCTGTTCGGCATAAACCCGACGTTCTTCAGGGTCCTCTACCTACCGGTAGGCCAAGGGCGCGAATTAACGGACGAAGATGTGGCCCTCAAGCGGCACGTGTGCATAATCGGGGACAAGATCGAAGAAAAGCTGTTCCAGCCCGAGGAAAACAAAATCGGGGAACGAATTGCGTTTCAGGGTATGACTTTTGAAATCGTGGGACTTCTCGGCGTAAGCGAAGAAAAGGAATTCCGAGAAACCATCCTCCTACCCATCTCTACGGCCCGAGCCAAGTTCTCCGGTATGCACGAAATCGGCAACGTGTACGTCCGGGCCCAGAGTTGGGACTCCGTCGCCCGGGTGCATAAGGAAGTCGATACGGTACTGAAGCGCAATCAACCCGATTATGCCGCGGCCATATCGGTGCAGTCGTTCACGGAGAGAATCAAAGCGATCCAAACCATCGTATTCGTATTCAAGTTTTTCCTGTTTGCGGCTATTATCGTTACGCTTATCCTCGGGGCCTTGGGAATAATGAACGTGATGCTGGCGGTGGTAAGTGAGCGAACCAAGGAGATCGGGCTGAGGAAAGCCGTGGGGGCCACCGAGTCCATGATCCTATATCAGTTCATGTGTGAAGCCCTGTGCGTCGGATTGCTGGGGGCCACGGCCGGGATCGTCATGGGGGCCACGGCCGTCCACGTGCTGTCGGACATGCTGGGTATACAAGGGGGCCAAGGCATCTTTCTCGTCAGCCTGGGGGGGTCCGTCTTCATTGGCGTCCTTCTCGGGGTAATCTCCGGAGCGTTTCCCGCCAGGCGAGCCAGTCGCCTGGACGCGGTGGATGCCATGCGCTTCGAATAGTTGCGACGGGCCACGGCGGATGCCCGGCCGGCCCCCCATTTCGGCTCCTCCCGGCGTGCTGCACGGCCGAAGAGCGGGATGGTCACTCCACGTCGTCCATGGTAATGCCCGCATCCACAAAGGCCTCGGTAACCTGGCTTTGGGTTATTCTTAGGCGACTTGCCAACTGCATCGGGGTTACAAGCCCTGCCTGAATCATTTTACGGAAGACCACCTGCAACTGTCGTTCGGTCAGATTGTACTTTTCTTGTAAGCCCGCATTGTCAATGCCGGAGTTAATGTCTTCCAGAACTTTACCCGAATTCACTCTGACCCGCGGGGGTTGAGCACAAGCCTTTTTCTTTTCGTAGATGTATTGTCTGGCCGCTGCCTTGTACACCCCGAGCCGTCTCTGCGATAGGTCGTATTTTTCCGCCAAGTCCGTGTCGGACATCCCACGGCGAAAATCCATGACAAAGGCGTGGAGTTGAGCCGGCGTCAACGGGGGTTTGGTTTGTACCGGTTTCGGGGGTTCCATGGAACGGGTTTCCTTGCTGAGCCCCCCCTGAGAAGTGAAGAG
>JAZDOF010000581.1:0-2032 GCA_043799015.1 Pseudomonadota bacterium
AAGATCGGATACAGGAGGCCGAAGCACGGTACGAAGAGGGATTTCGGTCGATCAAACTGAGGGTTCACGACTTCGACGAAGCCGTGGACATCGGACACGTGGTCGAAACGGCCAAGGCAATAGGCCACAAGATGAAAATAGGCGTGGATGCGAATCAGGGGTGGAGAGTCACGATCATCGGAGATGCCCCTTTGTGGGACCTGGAGAGGGCAAAGCGGTTTGCGGACGTGTGCGCGGACGCGGGAATCTCTTGGCTTGAGGAACCGTTGCCCATGGACGCGTATTCGGATCTGAGCGAGCTGACCGCTTACAGTCGGCTGCCCATTGCGGGTGGGGAGATCCATTCCTCGGGTCTTGCCGAACTCGCGATGATGATCGAGCGGCGGTGCTACGACATCTTTCAACCGGACGCCATATTCACCGGGGGAATCGCTCAGACCTTCGAAGTGGCGAAACTTTGCCGTGAACACGGCTTGCTGTACAGTCCGCACACCTGGACCAACGGCATAGGGTTCGCCGTCAACCTGCAATTGATGGCTGCAAGCGGCTTTGCCGACCGGAAGGACCTCGAATACCCTCTTAACCCGCCCGGTTGGACCGTGGAAGCACGAGACGGGATACTCGTCACTCCGTTTGTCCACGACAAGGGGACGATCACTACGCCCGATGCCCCGGGGCTGGGTATTGCCATAGACCCCGGAGCCCTCCGCAAGTTCGGCAAACGATTCTTTGTCATGGACCGCAAACGGTTGATGTGGTACTCGGTGCGGAACCGGGGGATCAAGGCGTCGTTGGAGATCGACCGTGTGAAAAAGGAAAAGGCCCGCAAGGCTTCGCCGGCGCACCAATGATGGTCCGCGTTTCGGCCGCTGAGCCGGCAAGGGCAAGTATGATCCAAGAATCGATAAGCCATATGCATGGGTCGAGTGTCGCAACTTGACCCTTTTCCGTAGATAGGGATTATGGTGGAAAGGATCCCGCAACGTCCGGTGAGGGAGGACCTATTGATGGACTGGAAGAAACGCATTGTCATCGATCCGGAAATACTGGTTGGGAAGCCCGTCATCAGGGAGTCCCGTCTTTCAGTGGAGTTCATAGTCGGACTCATGGCCCACGGCTGGTCTGAGGATGATATTCTCGGCAATTATCCAGGACTTACAGCTGACGACATCCACGCTTGTCTCGCATACGCCCGGACGGTCCTTCAAGCTGAGAAGGTCTACCCTTTGGAGCTTCTTGAGCCATGAAATTCCTGGGATATTTGGAAACATACACCGTGTTCTTTCCAAGATGGACGCTTACGAGGTCTTCCGGGTTTTCCTGTGCTCAGGTCACGACCAGTGGTCGTCTCGACCTGTGCCACAAACGCGGCATCTTTGTGCCGGGCGATTTCTTCTTCCGGCATTCCAAGATACTCCCGACGGTCCGATTCTTCATGAAACACGTCCATCGAGCGAGAACCACGCTGCATGATATGATGTGGATAGCCGGGAACCACAATGCGGGACAGACGAGCCATAGAAGCAGGCTCGGAGAGGGCGGCACTCCTGTCCAGAAAATGAGTTTTGTGTCCCCCGACTTTCCTTGCGGCCAGGAAACAGCGATTTCGTTTCCCCAGGGTACCATTTTCCCTTGACTCGTGCCTTCTAATGGGTGACCCCGCTACAGGCACGTGGTGGTTTGTGGAGCAGGAAAGGAAGCAGAGCCTCTAAAGATGTGAGCGCTAAGGGAGTAGGAGACATACCATGAAAACTCAGAGAATTCCCTTGATGATGATGAGGTGGGTGGCCTTGGCGGCCGCCTTGGTTCTGCTGTCATATTCTGTGGCGATAGGAGGTGGAACCCCTGAGAAGGAGGCAATCGACGAGCAGCTCGGAGAAGCAGCGGAACGCGGGGACCTTGCAACCGTGAGATTCCTTTTGGAGAAGGGCGTGGATGTCGACGCCAGTGAACTCAAGGGGACGCCTTTGATGAGAGCTGCCAAGGCAGGGCGCCTCGAGACGGTCAAGTTTCTCCTGAATAGCGGCGCGGA
>JAZDOF010000628.1:0-2181 GCA_043799015.1 Pseudomonadota bacterium
CATACGCTCCTCCTAAGAAACTACAAGGCGGCTCTGGATATCCTGAGCCGCTTGATCGACCTGTTCGGCCTACGCTCAATCCTTCTGGTCTTCCACTCCGACTTCCATGACAACTCGACCCCAGCCTCCGCATTGCAACCCAACGTCAAAGCATCCGGTCCTCTTGAATCTCATTTCATTGGGGTCCACGCCGGCCATGATCAGCTCACCTGCGGCGAAGACGGCATTTTGGAGCGCACTTACAGCGTAAACGCACATCCTTTCGGGGCAGAGTTTTGAGATCAGATTCCCGGCAACGTCCAGGCAGAACTTGTCGCCGACTTTGTGTTGGCTGTGGCAGCCGTGAGATTCCATGACTTCGGCCACTATGGTCTTGTTCTGGAACTGCGGAGTCTTCATCACGACATCGACGTTCCTCGGATTGCTCTTGAAAAGTTCGATCTCTTCATCGGAATAGGCAAAGTGTTTCTGAACTCGATCCCATATCTCGTTGCTCATTGTTTTTGTCCTCTCTCTTTCTGATAATCGACGGATACACTGTATGCCGGGCAAGAACGGGATTCCGCTCCCGGACGGATTATTTCTTCGGCCGGCCGGATTATGGCATTGGGATACGCTTTTGACTGGTACGAGACGGAATTTGTGGTAAGGTAAAGGCGAGGCTGCCGGATGGTCGATTCCGGTCAGTACGATGCCGTGGCCGCCCGGATGTTCCGACGGTCAAAGCTTGGATATGAATGACTCCATATGCCAAGCCCGAACCGTACGGAGGTAATGATGGGGGAACTCGGATCAAAAATGCCCGCCGTTCATTCCAACGGAGCAGAGCCGGAAAGCGGATTTGAGGCTCTATTCCGCCCATTGGAAAACGACAAGAACGGAATCTCGGTCGTGGCTCCGGGGCCGTTGGTAAACGGTAACGTGGACCTGCATGCCGTACAACCGGGGATGCGGCTCATGACTATGAATGTGGACGTACAGGAGCATGTTGGTCTCGACATCGAGCCTGTGAATACAGGCATTTTTGTTTCCCTGGTCTTAGACGGCAGATCCGAGTATACCGTGCAATCTCCCGCCGGTAGTCATGATCAGTGGGAATTGGTTCCGGGCTCGAGCGTTGTCGGCACCTTCCACGCTGAAAAATCGCGCTGGGACGTCTTTCCCGGTGAACCTCACCGCATCGTGGAACTGCAAATTGCTTCGCCCAAGGTCCGGCAGTTGGTTTCCGACTACCGCAAGACCGGCCCTGGATCCGTGCATCCCATCTTTGACCGGCCCCAAGGCTTCCCTCGCCGCATCGAACAACCCCTAACGCCCGAGCTCCGGATGATAGCGCATCAGGTGCTCAACTGCCCGCTGGAAGGTCCTGCGAGAAGACTATTCATGGAGAGCAAGACACTGGAGATCCTTGCCTTCCAATGGCAGGCTCTCTCCTCCCCTACCCTTCCTCAGCCGATGAGAAGAAGCAAAGGAGAGACCGAGCGCCTCGAGGAAGCTCGGAGAATCCTCGAGAAGGAATTCTCTGATCCGCCGTCACTCCTCACACTGGCACGCCGTGTCGGTCTGAACGATTTCAAACTCAAACGGGGCTTTCGAGATTGCTACCAAACCACGGTGTTCGGGTACGTCCGGATGCTCCGAATGGAGAAAGCCCGAACTCTGTTGGAAACCGGTGAAATGAACGTCGCCGAGGCGGCCGCCGCCACGGGGTACAATTGCTTCGGCCATTTCTCGGAAGCCTTTAGGAAGCGGTTCGGTATCTCTCCAAAGGAATTGAAGAAGAGGCGGGGGTTGTGAAGGGGGCCGTCTCTCAGACTTTGTCTTGATCTTTCGGAGCACATTGACTGGGGCCCCGTCACGCATGGTATAGTTGAGCCGGAGCTTGGAGACAACGCCGCCGAAGGCTGGAGGCTGCTGTGTTACTCGAATACATGGAAGCTGCGCCACGCCATATATGAGATCCTTTCGGACGACGGCTCCTACTACGGGGAGATTCCGCAATGCAACCGTGTCTATGTCAACGCTGATACCCGTGAGGACCGCCGGGATGATGCTCATGACCGATGCCGAATCCGGGAACCGGGCTCCCCTTCTCTTCTCTTGACCCCTTCTCTCTTTAGGGATATCCAATTCTTGTCTCACAGCACATCTGCCGGAGTTGAGCGGTGGGGTGCCTCAATG
>JAZDOF010000633.1:0-2800 GCA_043799015.1 Pseudomonadota bacterium
TATTCTCAAGAGCGGTGAGCACGACGATGCGTTCTACAGTGAGTTTTGGGGCACGGTAGCTACGGGCCGGGTGTGGTCGGGAAGGATCGTCAACAGGAAGAAAGATGGGGCCTTGTACACGGAAGAGTGTACCGTGTCGCCCGTTTGGGACTCTTCCGGCACAATTGTCAACTTCGTGGCGCTTAAGCGCGATATTACCCAGCACTTGGCTTTATCTCAGCAACTTGTTCAGGCACAAAAGATGGAGTCCATAGGAACGCTCGCAGGCGGTGTGGCTCACGATTTCAACAACATCCTGCAGGTGGCCTTGGGTTACTCGGAGTTGATCCTCGCCGATGAAGAGTTCCCCCGGCAGTATCGGACCGACCTGCAAAAGATACACGATTCCGCGGTGCGGGGGGCTGAATTGGTTCAGAGACTGCTTACCTTCAGCAGGAAAACGGATTTCAAGCCCCGGCCGATCGACCTAAATCGTCGTATCGTGGAACTCCGGAAGATGCTGGAGAGGACTCTTCCCAAGATGATCGATCTCGACCTGGCGCTCTCTGAGGGCAAGGCCGTGATAAATGCCGATCCGACCGAGATCGACCAAGTGTTAATGAATCTTGCCGTGAATGCACGGGACGCTATGCCCGACGGCGGAACGCTGAGCTTCCAAACCGTCAACACAGTGCTCGACGAGGATTACGCGAGAACGCATGTTGACGTCAAGCCCGGTCCCAACGTCCTCTTGACGGTGAGGGATACCGGGTCGGGCATGGCCAAAGACACGTTGGAGCACATCTTCGAGCCCTTTTTCACTACCAAGGGCATGGGAGAGGGAACGGGACTCGGTCTGGCCATGGTCCACGGAATCGTGAAGCAACACGGAGGGCATATAATGTGTTACAGCGAACCGGGGCATGGAACCTCGTTCAAGATATATTTCCCTGCCGTAATGTCACGTGGAGCAGAAGAGAATACGATAGTAGGTAAGAAGCCCCTGGGCGGTTCCGAGACCATCCTGCTCGTGGACGATGAAGAGCTGATTCGTGATCTCGGGGCCAGGATCTTGACTAAAGCCGGATACAAAGTGATCATGACGCACAACGGCAGAGAAGCCCTCGAAGTGTATAGGGAACACGGCCATGAAATAGCCCTGGTTGTTTTGGATCTCATCATGCCTGAAATGGGCGGCAAACAGTGTTTGGAAGGCATGTTGAGCCATAACCCGCAGATCAAGGTGGTTATCGCCAGCGGCTTTTCGGGCGGTGGTCCCGGCAAAGACGCTCTGGAGGCGGGGGCCAAAGGGTTTGTCGGCAAGCCGTACGACATACGACAGATGCTGGAGGTCATAAGAGCGGTTCTGGATGCCTAACGAGCCACGTCCCTCTCAAGATTCCATGATTGTTGAGAGGATGGGACAAATCCATCGGAACGGCGACCGGAAATCCTCAATCGAGTATTCAAGGAGGGGTATCATGCATGTGCCTACATCGGACCAACCGGTTGTTCGCCTCGGCTTCGGAGACTGGACCGCAAACTGGGGATTTCACATGTGCGGTCTGTACGAGACCGAGAAAGAACGGGACGCTACCATCCTGGGTTTTCTGAACCAGGGCGACCGAGACGGAGACCTTCAGCTATATTGCCCGACGGAAAGGACCCCGGAGAATTTCCGCGAGGATTATGTCCGCTTGTTCCCTCACGGAGCGGACCATCTCCACGATCCCAACCGCTTCCAAATCCTGTCGGCCCGCGAACTCTACTACCCTGACGGCTCGTTCTCGCCGCGAGCCATGGACGAGTCCCTGAACGCCTTCTTTTCGGAGAGTCAAGCGTCGGGCCGAAGGAACATACGTGCCACGGCCGAAATGACCTGGGCGCTTGAGGCCGTTCCCGGCGTCGAACATCTCATGGTTTACGAGTCCCGGTTAAATTACTTCATACCCGGAAAACCCTGGATCAGCATATGCATGTACAATGTAACCAAGTTTTCCGGCGACGTGATCATGCAAGTGCTGCGGACCCATCCGTTCACGGTGACCGGAGGGATGGTTTTTCAGAACCCCTATTTCGTGGACTCCGACCGATGGCTCGCAATGAATGCGCCGGAGTTCCTCCCCGCCGGATAGGAGTCGGATATGACGACGCCCGCAAATCAGGGCAACGAGCTCTTCCTCTTGATGGTGAACCTGAGCCGAGTGAGAGACCGAGATACGGTCGTGAGACTCTTTACCCAGGCCTGCTCAAGTCTATTCGAAGACCTGGAATTCGAATTTGACGCCCATCGGGAGAGAAGTGAACGGCATTCATTGGATCTGGTGACATGGAAGGGGCACTTCGGACGGATTTTCGTGAGAGGGCCATGGGAAACTACTGCCTCGGAAACCAGGGCGTTGATTCAGAACGCCGTCGTGATGCTGGCTCTGATTCTGGAGAACCTTTCTCGCGAGGAAGAACTCGCTGAACAAAAGAACCGACTGGAACTGGATATGGTACTGAGGACGGCCGAACTCGTCCAGGCGAATGAAGCGGCTCGACTGGAGACGGAAGAAAGGCTCAGGGCACAAGAGGCCCTAAGATTGAAGACGGAGTCGCTCGAAAGGAGTGATGCCCTCAAACAGGCCGTCCTTGACGGGATAACGGCAAATGTGGCGTTGGTCGACGAAAACCTTGTGATTCAGTGGGCGAACAAGGCGGCAGCCGACTCGGTGGGGAAACGGCCGGATCAACTGGTGGGGCACAGGTGCCATGAGTTCTGGGCCCACGCCGACAAACCATGCGAAGGCTGTCCCACCGTGAAGGCGGTGAAGACGGG
>JAZDOF010000644.1:0-3423 GCA_043799015.1 Pseudomonadota bacterium
TGCCGAGCACACCGCCGAAGTAGCGCACGAGTTGCGTCAACCTCTAGCCATAGTCGGCGGCTTCGCTAGGAGAATGGCCAAACAGATGAATTCCGGCGGTCCCTTGGACGTGCAGAAGCACGGGCAGTATACGCAGATCATTATAGCCGAGATACAAAGACTGGAGGAGATCCTCAAAGGATTGATCGACTTCACCCAGCGCGGCAACATATATTTGCAGACCGTAAACCCAAACGATTTGATCAGGTACATCGTTGGGGTGACCGAGGATCGGATCGAGGAAAAGAGCTTACTGTTCGCTCTAAGCCTTGGTGCTGAAATCGGAGATATCCCGCTTGATCCCGGTAGATTTCAGCAACTTGTTCTCAATGTTTTGTCCAACGCGATCGACGCCTGCCCCGAAGGCGGGCACGTTTACCTCGAAACCGGCGCCTCCATCCCGAGCGACAAGGCCCTGCGAGCGGGTAATCTTCGCGCCGATACATATTTCGAAATGAAGATCAGATACAGCGGCCCCGTTATGCCCCCCGAAGAGCTCAGGCAGGTGTTTAATCCCTTCTATCACAGCAAGGAAGACGGGCTGAGACGTGGTCTGGCCGGGACCAAGAAGATCGCGGAAGACCACGGCGGGTCCATATCGGTGAAATCAGACGATAAGGGGACCGCCTTCACCGTCTGGTTGCCCCTTCAACAGGAACCGGCCTTTAGGACCCCTGAACGCGCTTTCGTTGCCGCCAAGTCCTGAACGACGCCTGCCCGGTTCACCGCAACAGATCGTTCAACGCGTCCTCTATTTTGGGGTACGTGAAGCTGAACCTTTTTCCCAGAAGGGCCTTCGGGACGACCCGTTGACCTTCGAGGATCACCGAACCGAACTCCCCAAGCACCAGCCGTATCATGAAGCCCGGTGCCGGCATGAAATAGGGACGGCGTAGGGCCCGACCGATCGCCTTAGCCAAATCGGCGCTTCTAACCGGTTCCGGGCCGTAAAGTTGACCGGGCCGTTGATTTCTTTGGTTTCCATACAAAACAACATGGCCCTGGCCAAGTCGTTTATGTGAATCCACGAAACCCACTGCCGACCGCTTCCTATTGGTCCTCCGACGAAGAACTTGAAGGGGAGCGTAATCTGCGCCAGTGCTCCGCCGTCATTCCCCAGCACCACACCGAAACGGGTGATCACCGTTCGTACCCCTTTTTTCTCGGCAAGGAGGGCCTCCGTTTCCCAGTCCAGTGCGAGGCCGGCCAAGAAGTCGGTACCTGCCGGAGAATCTTCGTACAGCTCCTGATCGGTCGTAAAACCGTAGTACCCGATGGCCGAAGTGCTCAGGAACACCACGTCGCCCCCCGGGTTCGCGGGCAAAGCTTCGACCACATGCCTGGTGGTTAGGATGCGACTTTCCCGCAACCGCCGCTTGTAATCTTCGTTCCACCGTTTGAATATACTCGTCCCCGCAAGATTGATCACCACGTCGTGGCCGGCCACTTCATCCTGCCACAGACCCTGCTTGGTCCCATCGCCGATTACTTGTCGAACTCGTGCCGGAAAGTGAGGACCTTTGACCTCGCGCCTGGCGAGCACCGTTACGGAATGGCCTTTTTCCAGGAGAAAGCGGCTGAGATAGGTACCCACGAAGCCGGTCCCCCCGGTAATGAATGCGTCCATGCGATTCCCTCCCTAAATGCCCTGTTTCCTAAATTCGGTGAAGTATTTCGAGCAACTCCCGCCGCCCCGAAGGGGTTGCCCAACAGTAGCCAAGGAAAGAATACACCGCGCCCGACTCGGTATCAAGGAAGATCACCTCATCCTCGTAACCGGTATGCCGGAGGGCTGGGAACGCGAGAGGGATCTTCATGCTTCCCCTCATGATCTTGGTAGCCCCGATCACGCACGGGATCTTCCCGATGTCGATGATTTCATCATCCAGGCCGTAGAGAAGCTACCACGAGGACGAACTGAATGAGCGTTTATTTCCGCCGTTATGTGCGCTCGGCAAGCTGCCATCGAAAGGGAGACGGGGAATACGTGACGGTCGGCGGAGTTGGCGACAAGGATCGAGGAGATGAACGGGGATCGGGCGTGGTGACGGGTGTTCTACGCGTACCATTCCCTGAAGGAATCTGCAAACTTCTTCCGCTACCTGAGAAGGGAAGATTACACCGCAATTTCCATCCCCTCGTTCCAAAATTCTTAGGAAATTTCGTCTCCGGTGTCCCTATCCGGCACTCTCCTGTCGTATAATCCCTTGAGAGCTTGTGGGTCGGTGACGGAACGGTCCCAGGTATTCGGGGTCGGCGGCCTAGGATGGGAGAGACCCCGAACCGGGAAAATCCTGGAAGATTCCCGATAGCGGATGCTTTTACGCTCGCTGACCACTCCACTAGGTCTAAAAAACCAAGAATTGGTGCTTTCGGCTCCGTGACGCGGTGTAGCGATCCGATGAAAGAGGACTTTAGTGGCACGAAGAAAAGGCCAAACGAACTCCAACGGTAAGGGGACGGCTGCTAACCTCGGCTTTGAGGCACAGCTCCGGCGGGCCGCAGACATGCTCCGCAACAACCTTGATGCCGCCGAGTACAAACACGTCGTTTTGGGGCTCATTTTCCTAAAATACATCTCGGACGCCTTTGAGGAACAGCACGCAAAGCTCGATGCCGAAAAGTCGAGCGGAGCCGATCCGGAGGACCCGGACGAGTACCGTGCTTTCAACATCTTCTGGGTTCCCAAGGAAGCCCGGTGGTCCCACCTCCAGGCCAATGCCAAGCAGCCGACCATCGGCACATTCCTTGACGACGCCATGATCGCCATCGAGCGCGACAACAAGACCCTCAAGGGCGTTCTCCCCAAAGATTATGCCCGACCGGCGCTCGACAAGCAGCGGCTGGGAGAGCTGATCGATCTCATCGGGACCATCGGGCTTGGTAACGCGGAGAACCGTTCCAAGGACATCCTTGGCCGGGTTTACGAGTACTTCCTCTCCCAATTCGCCAGTGCCGAAGGAAAGAAGGGCGGTCAGTTCTACACGCCCCGATGCGTCGTGCAGGTCCTCGTGGAAATGCTTGCGCCTTACAAGGGCCGGGTCTATGACCCTTGTTGCGGCTCCGGCGGAATGTTCGTCCAGAGCGAGAAGTTCATGGAAGAGCACGGCGGCCGCATCGGGGATATCAGCATTTACGGGCAGGAGTCGAACCCGACCACATGGCGCTTGGCCAAGATGAACCTGGCGATCCGCGGCATTGACACCAACCTCGGGCCGGAGAACGCCGACAGTTTCCACCGGGACCTTCACCCGGATCTCAAAGCCGACTATATCCTCGCAAATCCGCCGTTCAACTCCAGTGATTGGGGCGGTGAACGTGTCCGGGAGGACAAGCGCTGGAAATTCGGGATTCCTCCCGTGGGCAATGCCAACTTCGCCTGGG